>WSZJ01000287.1 GCA_009773755.1 Planctomycetota bacterium
GGCCCGCTTCAATGACAAGCCACTCGACAAGGTACACCCGGGCCGACGCAGCCTGACGCGCAAGCCCTTTCTCGCGATCCTATCCCTCGGCGACATCCTTGAACTCGGGGTCTTCCCAGTACTCCTTGAAGCAGGTGTCGTTCAAGGCCTCGTCCTGGAATTCCGGGTCGAAGGTGGTCGCTTTTTTCAGGTACTCCAGCATCCGGTCCTTTTTCTTCTGGAGCGCGAAGACGGTGCCGAACAGGTAGAGCACGCCCGGATTGTCGGGGGAGTGGTCCAGCGCCTTCTGGTACGCCTCGAGCGCTTCGTCGTACCTCATCAGGTCCCGCAGGATCGTGCCGTAGTTGTTCCAGGCGATGTAGTGGGTCGGCTTGAGCATCAGGAGCTTCTTGTAGACGCGGATGGCGTCCGGGAGTTTTCCGCTGATATAGAAGAAGCTGGCCTCGAGAAAGAGGGTGTGCGACTCGACGTCGGCGAGGAAACCCTGCTGGCGCAACGTGAGTTCGCGGATGAGCGCGTCCTTCTGATCTTCCGTGGCGGAGCGGATTCGCCGGTCGATTTCGCCCTTCATTTCGTTGAACGTCTGCTCGAGTTCTTTCTCGGCTTTTTCGCGAAGAGTCATCGTGATCTCGCGCATGCGGTGCTCGATGTTCTGCTCGATCATGTCGCCGTAGCGTTCGATCTCGGATTCGTTTTCGTCCTTGAGCTTCGAGAAGAACGTCGTCAGTTCGCCCTTCTTGGCGTCGAGCCCCTCGAGGACGGAACCCGATTTCTTCTGCACGTCGTTGCCGTCCTTGATGAGCAGCTCCGCCTGCCGCGCGAGCTCCTTCATCGCCTTCATGCGATTCGAAGTCATGGCGCCGAACGCGACGAGAACTCCGACGACCACGATGACCACGACGACAAGGCCGACCTGGAACAGGACCAGGATCAGCTGATAGCTGTCGAGCTGTTTGCGGGCGCCTTCCGGGATGCCCGTGTGCTGGTTGTCCTTCAGCCACTGCTTCCACGCATCGGCGTCGTCATTCTTGATGTCGGCCCCCGTCGAAGCACGGAGGGCGTCGCCCATGGCTTTCTTCACTGCCGGGTTCTCTTCATCCGCGAGCGCGGAAATGAGCGGCTCCCAGTACTCCTTGTTCTGGCTGGCGCCCATGTACTGGGCCGCAATGGTCCGGACCGCCGGGTCCTTGTCGCGCAGGTCGCGGGTCGGGTTGTCGGTTCCGGTCACGACCTGCGCGGAGAGGGGACAGGCGCTGGCAACGGTGAGCGCGAACAGGAGGAGGATACGCATCGGCGGGATTATAAGGGCGAAGTTGAGAGTGTTGGGATTTGAGTCTTGCGTGTTGCACAATCACGGCCTATGCCACCTCCAAATCCGCCCAACCGCCGCCCGACCAGCCGATACGGCTCCAAGCCTCCCGCAAAACCCCCCGCGACCCGCCGCATGGGCGGCGCCCCGCCTCCCCCTCAGGGGGCCGATCCCACCGACGACGACGCCGGGCGTCCCGTCGCAGGCCGGCGCGGCGAAGAGCCCGAGAAAGGTCCCGACAAGCGCCTTATCTGGGGCGCGGTCGGCGCGGGGGTCCTGATCGTCGCGGTTGTCGTCGGTATCCAGATCGCGAAAAAAGATCCGGCGCCCGAAAAGAAGCCGGAAGATTCGAAGTCGACGGCCAAGGGCGAGCCGGTGATGAACCTGGACACGCCGGAAGGGCGGGCCGCGTTCGAGAAAATGCTGAGCACCGCACCGCCGGAGAAGGCGACGCAGAAAATCGGAGCCCTGAGCGCGGAAGGGGCCGTCAAGATCAAGGAAGCGCTGATCGCCCACATGCTCCGGCAGGACGCGGGCCGCGGGCTGACGGACGCCTGGAACATCGCGGAACGCCTCTCCGGCCTGAAGGACGAGCGGATTCTGAAGAAGATCATCGACCTGGCGCTTGTGAAGACCTCAGCCGCCAGCCTGCTCAAGCCCTATGGCGCCATGGGGTCGCAGGCCGTGATCGACCGGGCGAAGGCCGAACCGGCGAATGCGCCCGCTTTCACGCCCCTTCTCCTCGAATGCAGACTCGCCGAAGCGGCGGGCCCGATGGTCGCCGCGGCGGAGACTTGCGAGATTCCTGAAGTGGCCTGGATCTGCGGCGACGCCCTCTACGATCGCGAAGTTCCCGTGGCCATCAAGCTCGAACGCGTCCAGGCCTGGCTCGCCGACCCGAGTGCGCGCGCGAAGGCCAGCGGCGTCCGCCAGATGGCACTCCAGAAGGGCACGGACCGGGATGCCGCGATCGCTCCGTTCACGACCGCCGAGACTCCGCGCGAGATCCAGATCGCGGTCCTCGATGTCCTCGCGAAAGTCCGCGACCTTTCGACCGATCACATGCGCAATCTCCTGGCGATCGAGGACCTGGAGACGTTCGAGGAGTGCATGAAGCGCATCAGCGAAAAGAAGCTGTTCGAGTACATCCCGGAGCTGAAGAAGATGGGAGAATCCGCGGGGACTCAGCGGGGCCGGCGTGCGTCCAAGACTGCCAACGACCTGGAATTCATCCTGAAGGCAATAAAGAAGTAGACCCGCTTAGCGCCCGGCGCGCTCCCTCAGCATCAGCCCCGTCGCCTTTCGCAGTTTCAGTTCCGCGATCTTGTAGTCGACGACCGCTTTCTCACGGTTCGCCGCGGCGGTCTCCGAGTCGTTGAGGAACTGCAGCAGCTGGTGGCTCGTCGTCAGGCCGCGCTCGTAGCGCGCCTGCTCCGCTTCCAGCGCTCTCAGCGCCAGCCGCGTGGCCGTGCGCGTCGCTTCGATCCGCTCCGCGGTGGACTTCAGCTCGCGCGCCGCGGTCCGGACTTCGAGCACGATGCCCTGCTCCTGGTTGCGGAGCGCGATTTCAGCGCGACGCTGCGCGGTTTCGGCGCGGATGAGCTGGCCGCGGGAGGAACGGGATCCGAGGGGGTACTCG
>WSZJ01000288.1 GCA_009773755.1 Planctomycetota bacterium
TCGGGCGAAACTGCCCCTCGCCGCAGGCGGTTTTGCCCCTTCCCGATCCCAAGCCCCGCCCACCCGATCCCCGGCCCGCTCTTACCCCATCCCCTGCCGTTTTACGCCTTCGCAATCACCGCCACCGGCTCAATCCCCCCCCGCTGCACTTCCGTCGGAATCCACTTCTGCAGGAAGTCCAGCTCCGTCGTCTCCTTCACGAGATTGCGCGCCACCACCATCCTCTGGATCTGGTTCGTCCCCTCGTAGATCTGCGTGATCTTCGCGTCGCGCATGTACTTCTCGATCGGGTAGTCCTTCATGTACCCGTAACCGCCGAAGATCTGCACCGCATTCGTCGTGACCTCCATCGCCACGTCCGTCGCGTACAGCTTGCACATCGCCGACAGTTTCGTGATCCCCTCCGCCCGCGCGTCGACCAGCCGCGCGGCCTCCATCACCAGCAGCCGCGCCGCTTCCACTTTCGTCGCCATGTCCGCCAGCATGAACCCCACCGCCTGGTGGCTCGAAATCGGCACGCCGAACTGCTGGCGCTTCTGCGCGTACACCTGCGACAGCTCCAGCGCCCCGCACGCCAGCCCCATCGCCTGCGCGGCGACGCCGGGACGCGCATAGTCGAGCGTCTGCATCGCGTGCTTGAAGCCGTGCCCCGGCTTGCCGCCCAGGAGGTTGGCGACGGGGACGCGGCACTCCTTGAAGTGAATCTCGTTCACGGGGACGCACCGGATCCCCATCTTGTCTTCCTGCTTCTGCAGGGTGAAACCCGGCGTTCCCTTTTCGACGAGAAGCGCCGAGATCCGCTTCGCCTTCGACTCCGGGTCCGTCACGCAGAACACCGAGAAGATGTCCGCGCAGCCGCCGTTGGTGCACCACTTTTTCTCGCCATTGATCACGTAGTGGTCGCCGTCGAGCCGTCCGTGCGTCCGCATCCCGCCCGCGTCGCTGCCGGCAAATTTCTCAGACAGACCGAACGCGATCAGCTTCTCGCCCTTCGCGATCAGCGGCAGCCACTTCTGTTTCTGTTCTTCCGTCCCGCCCAGCAGGATCGGAAAGCTCCCCAGCGCGTTCACGGCGTACGCCACGCCGACGCCGCCGCACGCCCGCGACAGTTCTTCGATCACCACGCACAGCGAGCCGACTCCGCCTCCCGACCCGCCGTACTCCTTCGGAATCCACACGCTCATCAGCCCCGCCTTCGCCATCGCGTCCTTGATCTCCCACGGGTACTGCTGAAGCTCGTCGTATTTCTTCGCCTGCGGCCGGACGACCTCCTCGGCGACCTTGTGGGCGACGGCTTTCCAGTGAAGCTGATCGGCGGTGTAGGCGGGCATGGCGAGTTCTCCGAAGTGGCGGGTCTTGAAGGGGGAGGAGTATAAGCCGGGTCCGGGAGGCTGGCCAGAATCGCGGGCGTCGGGAGACGGGAGTTCGGAGACGGGAGTTGCGGAGGAATCTACGATGGCCGTGTGACCTCCTACTGCCTCCGCTGCGTTCTCCAGGCCGATCGGTGCCTCTGCGCCGAAGTCGAACGCGTACCCACTCGGACCCGATTCGTCATCCTTCGCCACGCGCTTGAAGAAAGCCGACGCTCCAATTCGGCGCGGATCGCGGCGCTTGCGCTTCCGAATTGCGAAATCCGGGAACATGGCGAAGAGGACTCCGGCCGGACGAAGCTGCCGGCCGGCCCCGGGACGTGGCTCCTCTATCCGGGCGGCGCGGCGCCGGATCCGGGCGCGGCGATTCCGAGGCGGCTCATCGTGCTCGACGGATCGTGGCGGCAGGCGCGGCGGATGCTGATCCGGCTTCCGGAGCTGCACCGGCTCCCTCGGCTCTCGCTCCCGCCCCCTGCGAACGCGGCCCCTCGGCTGAGGCAGTCCCCGTCCCCGGAAGGGATGGCAACTCTCGAGGCGATCGCGCACGCCGTCGAATTCCTCGAGGGCGCCGCTGTCGCGCTGCCTCTTCACAAGTTGTGGTCGCAGTTCGTCGCTCGGAGCCTCCGCGGCCCGCGTCGAGCTCTTCGAAAGCGCTGAACACGGCAGGTTCGTAAGATGTCCGCGTGGAAGAACGCCGCTTCGTCGTCGTCCTGTTCGCCCAGGCTCCCGGCCTCGCCGACCTGCCGGAGACCGAGCGCCGCACCGCGGCCGACGGGCTCTTTTCGCGCCTGCGCGGCGTGATCGAGCGCCATGGCGGGCGCGTGGACAAATTCATCGGGGACGTCGTGATGGCGCGCTGGGGCGCCCCGGTCGCCCACGAGGACGACGCGGTGCGCGCGGTGCGGGCGGCGCTGGAGATGGTGCGGGAAGCGGAGGCGGAGTCGCGCGAGAGTGGACGGGACTTGCGCATCCGGTGCGGTCTGAACCGCGGGGAGGTGTATTTCGGGAGCGTGGCGGGAGACCGGACTACGGTGATGGGAGACCCCGTCAACGTCGCGCAGCGGCTGCAGGACGCGGCGGAGCCGGGGCGGGTGCTGGCGTCGCGTTCGGTGGAGCGTTTGACGCACCGCGTCATCGCCTGGCGGCCCTTGGAAGCGATGGCGCTTCGCGGCCGAAAGCTGGCCGTGCAGGCCTTCGAGGCGACGGCTGGCGCGTTCGACTCGAACCATCCTGAGCGAGCGCAGCGAGTCGAAGGGCTTCGCTCGCTCACGACGGAGCCGGCGGAGAGCTGCCCGCGCCTCTCCGCCCCGATGGTCGGCCGCGCCGGAGATCTGCGCGCGCTGCGGGAGGCCGCGGAGGGTGCGGCCGCGGGCCGCGCGGCCTTCGTGGTGCTCCAGGGCGAAGCGGGAATCGGGAAGTCCCGGCTGGCCGCGGAACTCGCGGACTCGCTTCGCGCCCTCCCGGAGGGCTGGGACGTGCTGGCGGGAAGAGCCCTGCCCGACGTCCGCCTTCCGCTCCTGGCCTTCGGCGACATGCTGCGAGCCGAAGCGGGAGTCGCGGCCGGCGGCGGCGACGCCACCTCATCGCGCGCTCGCTGGGTTATGCACTCGGCGAAGTCCGCGTCGGCGCCATCGAGCCCGAGCGCCTCGCCGCCGAGACGCACTTCGCCTGGGAGCAGTGGATCCGCGCCCGCGCCGCCCGCGGGCCGCTGCTGGTTTGCGTCGAGGACCTTCAATGGGCGGACGACGCCACTCGCGCGCTGCTGGACCACCTGGCCGCCCGCGCCCGCGACGCGGCGCTTCTCGTCGTCGTCACCGCCCGCCCCGAAGCCGTCCCGCCCCCGGGCTGGCGTCTCTTGCCCCTCGGCGACCTGCCGGCCGATGCCGTCTTCGAGCTGGCCGAGTCGCTCTTCGGCGCCCCGCTGTCGCTTGAACTCACCGCGTTCATGGCCGAGAAGTCGGGGAACAATCCCCTCTACATCGAAGAGCTGGCTCGCTTCCTGCGCGACGAGCGCCTCGCCGACGGGAATCCCGTCTCGCTGCGCGTTCCCCCCGACCGCGTCCCCGACGGACTCCACGGCCTGCTCGTGGCCCGCCTCGACGCAGTCCCCGGGAATGACCGGCAGGTCCTCAAGGCCGCTTCCGCGGTCGGAAGGTCCTTCTGGGCGTCGCTGCTCGCGCGCCTCCTGGAACGCGAAGTGGACGCGAGCCTGGCGGAGGCCTGCACGCGCGATCTCGTCGTCGAGCAGAAGAACACGCTGCTGTCCGGCGACCGCGAGTTAGCTTTTCGACACGCCCTTTTGCGCGATGCCGCGTATTCCCTCCTGACCCGCAAGGACCGCCAGCGCCTTCACGCCGGTACGGCAGACCTCCTTGAAGCGCGCGGCGGCGGCCGGCG
>WSZJ01000022.1 GCA_009773755.1 Planctomycetota bacterium
CGCCTCGTAGCGCGGCGCCTCGCGGCCGCGGGGCGCGCCCCGGCGCGCGAAAGGCCGCCGCACCCGTGGACGAGCAGGAAGATCCCGGCGAGCCGCTTCCTCAAAAAATGTCCCCGCTTCCGAAGATTCTCGTGGCGGTGCTCGTCCTCGGACTGCTGGGCGGGGGCGGATTCTTCGCGTGGAAGAAATTCGGTACGGGGAAAGGCGACACGACCGACGGGCAGGCGGTGGTGGCGGACGAGTACGCGAAGAAGGTGAAGAAGCTGGACAAGACGAGCGCCCTGGAGAATTTGCGGCTCGCGCTGTGGTGCAAGTCGCTGGGGCATGACAAGTACGAGCACCACCTCCAGGAAGCGGCGAAGTTGTCGGAGCGCAACGGCGTGGTGGTGGACGGGCAGGTGAAAGCGGGGCTGGCGGAGAACTACTGGACGCGCGCCTCGGAGAAGCCGCCCGCGACGGCGGCGGAGCTGCTGGAAGCGGCGGCGGTGGCGAAGCGGGCGGGGATGGATGGCGAGGTGCGCCGGCTGGCGCGGCTGGCGACGGTGGCGGAGCCGGAGAACGAGGCGGCGTGGGAGATGCTGGGGTGCGTGAAATACGAGCCCGAGGGGGCGCCGGCGCGCTGGCTTACGAAAGCGGAGGTGGCGAAGGCAAAGGCCTCGGACGACGCGCGCAAGGAAGCGAAAGCGAAGATCGACGGAATGACGCCCCGCGAAAAGAAAATCGCGGAGATGAAACAGACGCTCGGTTTCGAATTCGGCCAGGATTTCGCGTGCCGCGACGAAAAGCCTTTTCTGTTCTGCATGGAGAAGTCGGCGGGGTTCAGCGCGGAGCTGGTGATGGACAGCTACATCACGGAGCTTAAGGGGTTCTACCAGCGGTTTTTCGACCGGTACGGCGAGAAGTTCGCGCTGGGGGATCTGACGGAGCAGGTGATGCTGATCTGGATCTTCAAGAGCCGCGAGGCGTATTTCACCTACGGTGCGAACATCGGCATCCCGGCGAACGCGGGCGGGCACTGGGAGCCCGGCGCGGAGCGGCTGATGATTTTCCACAGCACGGATGCGCAGGCGGACCCGTATGGGACGATCTTCCACGAGACGACGCACATGATCGTGACGTTCGCGACGAAGCTGCGCGGCAAGGTGAGCGGCCAGATGTTCTGGTTCACCGAGGGGATCGCGACGTATTTCGAGCCGTTCGAGCGGGACAAGGCGACGGGAAAGATCCTCCAGCAGGTGGGGACGATCAACAACGGCCGGCTTGCGGGAATCTCGTCGTGGGTGAAGCAGGGGCGGCACCAGAAACTGAAAGACATGCTGTCTTGGAAGTACGGCGACTTCGCGCAGATGAACAATGCGCATATCCAGAAACGCGACCTGAACTGGGGCGCGCTGTGCTACGCGCAGTCGTGGTCGCTTCTCTATTTCTTCTACAACTACGAGGGCGGGAAGTACGCGACGAAGTTCGAGGCGTACTTCAAGGAAGAGCTGAACGGCAACCCTGGATTGGAATCGTTCAAGAAGATCTTCGGCGAGGACATCGACACCCTGGAGAAGGAATGGTTGGAGTACACGAAGTCCCTCAAGTAGCGCCTGAGCGGGCCGCGGCGCTGTCGGCGAAGGCGCGGCTGCTCCAGGAGACGATCGGCCGGGCGATCGTCGGCAAGTCCATGGCCATCGAGCTGCTGGCGGTGGGGCTTGTCGCGCGGGGGCACGTGCTCATCGAGGACGTGCCGGGGGTCGGGAAGACGGCGCTGGCGAAGGCGCTCGCGCGATGCGTCGGGTGCGAGTTCCGCCGGATCCAGTTCACGCCGGACCTCCTTCCGAGCGACATCACGGGGCTCTCGATGTACGACCCCGGAACGAAGGACTTCCAGTTCCGCCCCGGTCCGATCTTCACCCAGATCCTCCTCGCCGACGAAGTCAATCGCACCACGCCGCGCACGCAGGCCGCGCTTCTCGAGGCGATGAACGACTTCCAGGTCACCGCCGACGGCCGCACTTACGCCCTCCCGAAACCGTTCATGGTCGTCGCGACCCAGAACCCGCTCGAGTTCGCCGGCACCTATCCCCTCCCCGAGTCCCAGATGGACCGCTTCATGCTCCGCATCCGCATGGGCTACCCCTCGCCGGAACAGGAACGCGGCATGCTGACCTCGCACCGCACGGGCGAGCCGGTCGACGCGCTCCCGGTGGTGATCCAGGCGAAGGAGGTCCTTGAACTGACGGCCGCGGCGGCAGCCGTGAAATTCGACGACGAACTCTCCGCCTACCTCGTCACGATCGTGGACCGCACGCGCCGCGAGCCGCATTTCGCCGCAGGCGTCTCCCCGCGCGGAAGTCTCTCCCTCTACCGCGCCGCGCAGGCGCGCGCCCTCATCCGCGGCCGCGACTACGTCATCCCCGACGACGTCAAGGAGCTCGCGATCCCGGTCCTCGCGCATCGCATCGTGGAGCGCGGTTCAAGAAGCTCGAGCGAGCGCGGAAGCGCGATCCGGGTGCTGCAGAACATTCTCGCGGAGCTGCCGGTGCCGGCTGGGTAAGGCTGGGCGCTTCGCGCCCGCGGGCAGGCGGGCAGGCGGGCAGGCGGGCGAAAGAACAAACGACCTCCGAATCCGGAAGTTTGTTTTTTTTCGCCCGCTCGCCCGCTCGCCCGCTCGCCCGCTCGCCCGCTCGCCCGAACCCGCGCATCTGGCGTCCGTTTAACCTCTACAATGGCCGCCTCAATGCGTCCCATCCGCAGAGCCTGGTCCCGCCGCCCACGCCTGACCCGCAACGGACTCTACGTCCTGACACTCACGGTCATGGCCGGCCAGGTCGCGTTCGTGAACGGAAACAATCTCTTCTGGTTCCTCTTCTCCTCGGGCGCGGCTCTTCTGCTCTCCAACGCGTGGCTCGGGTGGCGCGGATTGCGTAAATTGTCCGTCCGGCGATCGCTTCCACAGACCGCCTACTCGATGGAAGCGTTTGCGGGGTCGTACCAGGTCACCAACGCCGGCCGCCTGCCCGCGTTTTACGTCATCTTCGAGGACGCCCCGGAGCCTCCCCGCCCGGCGGCGGATGGCGAAGTGCGACCGATCTTCGCTTACGCCGCGTCCATTCCTCCCCGCGCCACGGCGACAGTCCCCTTCTGGACCCGCCTGACGATCCGCGGCTGGAACCGCTTCAATCGCGTCCGCATCTCGTCCGACTTTCCGTTCGGATTTTTCCGGGTCTCGCGCGACATCGAATTCCGCGACGAGGTCCTTGTGTACCCGCGCGTCGGCCGCGTGCTGAGTTCGCTCCCGATGGAGCGCGCGGCGGACGGGCAGCTCATCTCCGTGCGGCGCGCGCAGCCGGGGGAGGACGATTTCGCGGGCCTCCACGAGTGGCGCCCCGGCGACAATCCGAAGGCGATCCACTGGCCCTCCTGGGGCCGCTTCCCCGACGACAAGATGCTCGTCCGCGAGTACGAGCGCACGCGCGTTCCCCGCGCCTGCCTCCTCATCGACCGCGAGTCGCGCTCCGAGCGCCGCTTCGAACAGGTCGTCTCCTTCACCGCGGCCAACCTGCTCGACCTGCACAATCACGGCGTGGCGACGGCGTTGTGGACCGGAAGCGGCGACGCAGTGAGCGCTGCGGTGCCGGAGGCGCTGCTGACGGAGCTGGCGACGCTGAAGCGCGAGGAGCCGGCGCCGGCGGACTCTGGGGCGCTCGAGGAGGCGGTGGCGGCGGCGATTGCGGTCGGGGACCTGCCGGTCGTGGTCGGCGACGGGACGCGCAAGCGGCACAAGGAAGCGGCGTGGGCGCGGGACGTGGTGCTGGTCGACGTGGCGGCGGCGGACTTTCGGGGGCGGTACCAGGTGCGCCCTGAAAAGGGGGCGCCATGATGCTGGATCTGCTGCTGGCGGCGCTCTGGGGGATGGGCGGACTGCTCGGCGCGTTGCCGGAGAAGCGGTTCGCGTGGGTGCTGGGACCGCTGGCCGCGGCGGCGTGGGGGATCCTCGCGGGGCGAATCGGCTGGCGGCAGCTCCTGGTCGGGCGGCACCCGGCGGGATACCTGCTGCTCGGGGCGACGTGGGTCGTGGTGTCAGGGATGGCGCTCTCCGTGAATTCGCTGCGCGACGGGATCCTGCCCGCGTGCGCGGCGGCGACGGGGGGACTCTTCATGCTGGAACGCCGCTCGGCGCTCCAGGGGCACGCGATCATCGGCGCGGCCTTCGTGTCGGCGGTGATCGGGGCGGCGCAGGACACGACGGCGAAAATGCTGCCGATGTTCGTGCCGTTCCTGGTGCTGCTCGTCCTCTGCCTCGCGCTCGTGCACCAGCAGTGGGTGCTCCAGCGGCTCCGGCGCGCGGCTCACGAAGGTTACCTGCTGGCGGCGCAGGTCCCGGGGTACGCCGGGACGCGCACCGGGCTCGCCCCGACGGTGACGGTTGTCGCGCTCACCACCACGATCGTGTCGATCGTGCTCTACCTCGTCGTCCCGCACTTCCGCTGGAAACCTCCCGCCGACAAGCGCGGCGCGGAAGGCCGCGGCTCCCAGGGCTCCAGCGGCCTGACCGACCGGCTGTCGCTTCGCGCCATGCACGACCTCAAGATGGACCATCGCGTCGCGCTGCGCATGAAATTGTTCCAGGACGGCCGCGCGATCCACCCATCGCTGCCGATGCGCCTCCGCGGCGCCATCGTCGACTACACCAACGGCGCCGAGTGGTGGTCGACCGCCCAGCGCCGTACGCGCCGCGACGCCAACGACGGCAAGGCGGACGGCTGGGTCACGCTCATAGCAGGCGCGGGCAACCCCGTCCTGCAGGAATGTGAAATCGAAACGTCCGCCGACCCGACGCTCGTCGCGCTTCCTGAAATTGCCGAAATTGAAGGGGCGTCGGTGGAGATCGACGACCACGGCGTGGTGCGGTTGCCGGGGATGGCGCGGGAAGGACGGGCAACCTACAAGGTCGTCTCGGACGCCGCGGGGATCGACCCCGCGGATTTTGAGCCGAAGCCGCGGTCGCCGAGCCCGAGGTATCTTCAGATCTGGAACGCGAAGGACGCCGATATCCTGAAGGTCGCGAAGGACATCACCTACGGCGCCTCGACCGCCGCGCGCAAGGCGGTGCTCATCGAAGGCTGGCTGCAGTCGAATTTCGAGTATTCGACCGAGTTCGACCCGTCGAGCGAGACCGACCCGGTGCGCGCCCTGCTGTTCTCGGAGAAGCGCGGCTACTGCGTGCACTTCGCCGCGGCGATGTCGGTCATGCTGCGCGCGCTCGACATCCCATGCCGCATCGCGCAGGGGCTCTACGGCGGCGAATGGTCCGAACGCGAGCAACTTTCCATGTTCCGCTTCTCGGACGCCCACGCCTGGGTCGAGGTCTGGCTCGGCCCGCGCGCCGGATGGGTCCCCTTCGACCCGACACCCCGGCTGCAGGGCGGAGGCGGTGAGGAGAATCCCGAGGATTTCGCGGGAGGTCTGCCGGACGTGGAAAACCGGGCCGAGCTGCCTCGGAGTCAGCGCACTCCGTCCAGCTCGTTCTCCACCGAACCTCTCACGTCGCTCAACCTGGAGCGCCAGGCGAAGTGGCTCCGGTGGATTCAGAAGCTCTTCACCGACGCGTGGGCCTCGACCTTCGGCCGCGGGGTCGCCTGCTTCATCGCATTCTGCTTCTCGCTCCTGATCACGTGGAACCTCCTTCCCCGCCACGAGCGCGACCGCCTCAGCGCGGTCTTCGTCGGCGGCCCCGGCGCCTCCACGGGCTTCTGGAACGAGTTCCTCACGCTCGCGCGCCGCGCCGGATTTCAGCGTGGACCGGGGGAGACGCCGTTCGAATTTGCGAAGCGCGTCGAGCGGGCGTACCCGGGGGCCGGGCGGGTCGCGCTGGCGCTCTATGCGGTGCGCTTCGGGGGAAAGGACGCGCGGGAGAAGATGGCTGAGGCGCGCCCGGTGCTGGACGCGATCCGCCGGGCGCAGGCGGGAAAGGCCGCGGCGGCGGGGGTCCCGGAGAATTCGCGGCCGGAGTGAGCTTACAATGGGCGCGATGCCCGCGGAAAAGAAGCCCCCGGCCCTTCGAATCCGCGCCCTCGACTGGCACCGCGGGCTCGCGGTCCTCGCAATGGTGGAGTGTCACGCGCTTCTCCTCCTCCACCGGTCGCACGAGCACGAGCCGCTTCGCCAGTTCCTGAATTCGATCAACGGGCTGATTGCGCCGTCGTTCATCTTTGCCGCCGGATTCGCGCTCGCGCTGACCTCCTGCAGATCGGCGGTCGACCCGCAGGGTCGGCGGGAACGGGCGGTGAAGACGCTGATGCGGATCGGGGAAGTTCTGGTGGTGTCGAGCCTGTTGAAGTGGATGCTGTGGCCGGTCCGCACGGAGCCGTGGCAGTGGCTGCGGATCGACGTGCTGTCGTGCATCGGCTATTCTCTGCTCGCGCTCTGGGCGTGCGTCTTCTCGCTCGGAAACCGCCCGCGCACGGTCGCGGCGGCGATGGCCGGCGCTGCAACGCTGATTTTCACCCTTGCGCCCTGGACAGAGTCGCTCCGTGACCTCGGCGTCCTGCAGTTCTTCGTGAACAACAAGAGCGGCTCGGAGTTTCCCGTCCTCCCGTGGGCCGGCTACGGTTTCATCGGCGCATCCCTGGGCGCGCTCGTTTCGATTCCGGACCGCGGCGCACGGTATCTCTGGGTTCACCTCGCGATCACGTTTTCGGCGGGCGTCGCCATCGCCAACGCCGGGGGCCTCTGGGACCGCATCTACCCGTGGAGCCCGTGGATTTTCCAGAACGCCGGCGAACGCATCTGGAAGGTGGCCGCGATCGCGCTTGCCCTGCGCGGCGCCGAGGCGTTCGGCGCGTCGCACGGCTGGGCCATGAAAAACCCGCTCACAAAGTTCCTCGAACACTTCGGCCTCAATTCCCTCTCCGGCTACTTCGCGCAGGCGTGCATCCTCTTCGGCAAATGGATCGCCCTCCCCTTCGGCCTCTCCTTCGGCATCACGGGCTTCACACGCTGGGCAGGCCAGTTCCACTGGACCGGCTTCTGGCTCCTCACCATCGTCGCGATCGCCGGCACCGGCGCCTTCTGCTGGGCCTGGAACTTCCTCGACCCGCACCTGCCCTGGAGAAAGCAGGCGAGGAAGCCCGAGCCTGCGGCCAGGCCCGCCTGAAGAGGCGCCGTTTTCAGTCCCGGCACCGGGCGAAGCGGTTGGCGAGCGGAGCGAAGGGGCGCGCGACGTCGCTGCCCTCAAAGGATCGCAATTCACAAGCCATTCCCGTCGGGCAGCGCCGTCGCCGCCCCGCAGCGAAACCCGCCAATCGCTTCGCCCGATGCCGGGACCTCCACTTCTGCCGTGAAGAGACTGGTACTGAACCTTTTATTTCAGGGGGGAACGGCCCTCTGGCTTCGTGGATCCCCGCAGGGACCGGATCAGCAGGAGGCACTGGTGTTCCCTATGAATGTTCGTGGTTCACGCCATGTTCTCGATCACGAACAGCGCAGGGGCCCCGGCGTCGGGCGCCGGGAGGGCGGATCCTCAATGAAGAGGGTGGAATTGTAGCAGAGGAGGGTGGAGATCAAATCAATGGGTGGTGGCCCGAGGCGGTGAAGGGCTAACCCTGCCGCGCCACGGCGCCAACCAAGAGCATGCGGTTGCCGCAGAATCGGGAGAAGGTCTGCTGCGGAGACCGACCCGCACTTAACGGCAACCACAGAGGACACAGAGAACAGCAAAATCTTTTTTTCTCTGCGCTTTCTAAGGAGATGACTCCCAAAGCGGTTGACTTAATTCCAAGAGTGCCGGAATCGGGGGTGCATCCGTCGACCGGATAGCACGGCCCTCCACAGCGGCAGTCGTTTTTCTCTGCGCCCTCTGTGGTTAATACTTCGCCCCCCTATCTCACGCTTCCTTTACCTGCGCGGGCGCGGCCTTGATGGCGCGTACGATCTCGGACATCCGCGCTTCGTCCGGCAGCGCGTACGGTCGGAACTTCTCGACGGTCCCCTCTTCCTCCACGAACAGCAACCCTCGGTACAAACCGAGCTTTGCAGCCGCAGGCGTGTCGATCAGCTCGGATGAATCCGCGCCGCTCATCTGGAACAGGAGGCGGATGCCGAACTCGCGCAGGGTTTTCATCGTAAAGGTGCGCTTGAGGTTGCCGAGCGAGTCGCACCAGACGATCGTGAAAATCCCGCGGGAAGGGCCTTCCGTGAGAACGTTGACGAGGCACTTGTCCGGGGCCGGCTTTTCGCCCTCCGTGCTCGACATGTCGTATTCGTCGCCCTGGCGGAGTTTGCGGAAGCGCTGGAGGTCGTAGACGAAAAGGTAGATCGGAGGGGCGCCGGAGCCTCCGGACTCCTCGCGCGCCTTGAGCTCGGCGTCGAGTTCCTCCATGACCTGCGGGACGCGGGCGTACTCGACCATTTCGATTTCGTGAGGGAGAGCGGCTGCAAGATCCTGAAGGCGGCGCGCGTCGGAGGCTTCCGGCGGGCTCCCGTCCAGGACGATGAACCGCGCTGATTTCGGCGCGTGGAGCGACGCCAGGCTGACGATCGTCGAGAGAACGACGGAGAGCGACGACTCGCGCTGCTGCCCGACGATCATGAGATTCGAGCCGGCCTGGCGCTGGAAACGCACTTCGGTCGGCCCCTTGATCGCATTCGCTTCGCCAACCCACGCCCGCGTCGCCGGTCCGCCGTCGCTCACGAACGGCCGCGCAAGCCGCTTCCGCAGAAGGTCGTTGTTGCGAATGTCGGCGGGGAGATTGCCTTCGAAAACCGTCGTCGCCTCGCGCGGCTCCCAGCCCTTTTCGTCGGCGAGCTGGCGCAGGCGCGCGAGGTATTTCTCCTCGACCGCGTCGGACATCCAGACGACCTGGAAGGGGCTGTTTCCCTCGAGCATGCCGGACATGTCGTTGTAGATGGCTTCGCCGGGCCGGGAAAGCAGGCGCGCGGCGGCGTTGTCGTCGCCGAGGATGAGAAGCGAGTCGGCTTCGTTGCATTGCAGGGCGATGCGGATCCCCATCTGGCCGAGAGTGGCTTTCGCGAGGGTGTACGAGCCTCCCAGCGTCTGCGACCCGAGGATGACGTGGACGCCGAACGCGCGGCCCTGGCGGACGATGCGGTCCAGCATCAGGGCGGCCTCCTGCGCCGTGGCGTCTTCTTCCGTGAAGAACTCCTGGAACTCGTCGATGAGGAGCAGCGTGCGCGGCAGGTAATCGCCCTTCCCGGTTTTCCGGTACCCGGCGAAATCCTGGACGCCTGCGGCGCGGTAGAGCTCGGCGCGCTCGCCGAGCTCGCGGTCGATGCGGCGCAGCACGGACAGGCCGAACTCGCGGTCCGATTCGATCGCGACGACGCGCGCGTGGGGCAGGCGGTGGGTGGCGAAGCGCTTGAACTCGACGCCTTTCTTGAAATCGATCAGGTACAGCTCGAGCTCGCGCGGGCCGTACCAGAGGGAGGAGTTGGTGATCATGACGTGGAAGAGGGTGGATTTTCCGGAGCCCGTTTTTCCGGCAATGAGTGCGTGCTGCGCGGTGCCGCGGCCGAGGTCGATGTACTGGAGCTTGTCGGCGCCGGAACGGCCGAGCGGAATGCGGACGCCGGTCTCGGTGCTCTGGCTCGCCCACTGGCCGTCGGGGGGAGCGACGGTTTCGAAGGGAACTTCGACGCGGCCCGCGGCGGCGCATTGTTTGCCGATGGAGTGGAGGAGCGGCGTGAGGACGGCGGACTCCGGCGGCGGCTCGGGCGCGACGACCGCCCGGGGAAGGATCTCCTCGTCGACGGTCAGGACGTCGTTGGCGGCGGTGAGGACGAGGCCGTGCGGGCGGAACCGCGGCGCCGTGAACGCGGCGGGAAATTTCTGGCCGCGTTCGTGAAAGAGGAGCGTGAAAACGCCGCAGCGCGCGCCGCTGGCGACGATCCCTGCGAGGCGGTCCATCGCCATGTCGCTGAATCCGCGCGGGAAATCGGCGATGACGAGGAAGCGGTAGGCCTCGGCCATCTGGCCGACCTCGCGGTTGTACTGGTCGATGGACGCGTAGCGGTTGCGCAGGTACTTCTGGATGACCTTTTCGATGTGCTCCGTCAGTTCGGAGAGTTTCTTTTCAATGTGCGGGGTCTCCGTCCAGATCCGCCCGCCGACGAGCGATTCGTCGTCATCCGCGAGGTGCATGAGCGCCGAGAAACTCTGGCCGAGCCCGACAGGGTCGACGAACAGGAACTTCGCCTTCGCGCCGGGGAACGCCGCGAGCGTGCGCAGCACGGCGCCCGACACCGCCTCGACCGCGCGCGGACGGCTTTTAGCGTCCGTGCTCACGAGCATGTTTCCCCGCTCGGGAAATGACAGCGACAGCGGGAGGGCCAGGCGCCCGTTGTCGGGAAGCGAAAACGGCTCGCCGCTCCCCCGCGCGCCCGCAAACGGGCTGAAATCCACGACGGCGTCTCCGAGATGGACGGTCGCCGGGAATTCCTCCGGCATCCGGTAATCCCGCCACGAAGGATCGCTCCACGGCGGAATCTGTTTCAGCCCCCGCGAACGCGCTTCTTCCGTCATCCGCGTGAAGGCGCCGACTGTTTCGGACCAGTCCGCGGCCAGTTTCTGCCGCACGGCCGCACCCCGGGATAGCGCTTCGCCTCCCCCTTTTGCCTGCGCGGCGCGGCGATCCTCCAGCTCCTTCCCGTGACGCGCCTCCACCGCCTTCGACTCCGCGTCGAAGCGCCCCTCGACGCCGCTCATGCGCTGGGAATTGCGCCGGCGGACGCGATCCAGCAGCCCCGCGTGCTTTTTCTTCAGCATCTCGATCCGCGGCGCCGCCGATTTCTTCGCGTCTTCCAGTCCCGTCTCAAGCTGCTCATCGAGATCCGCGACCGCGCCGATCTTGTCCTCCAGTCCCTTTTCACGCCCCGCCGCGATCCGCTTCCCGACCAGCTCCTCGTGCTTCCTGAGCTCGGAAGTCATCTCGGAGGCGCGCCCCCGGAACGCGTTGGCGAGCTCGCGAGCCTTGGAACGGAGAACGTGGAGAATGGCGAAGGCGATGACGAGCGAACCGCCGAAAATGAGCGGGACCAGCACGGTCGCCCGCTCCTCGAGTTCCGGCCTGAGGAAATGAATGCCGGCGAACGCGCCACCGTGAAGCAGCGCGAGGAGGATGACGACGGCGGGATATGAGAACGTTCGAACCAGCCACAGCCAGAATTCGCGGCGGCGGTACTGCAGGAATCGCGTCTCCTCGAGGAGCCCCTGCTTGACATGGGGAGCGATCTCCTCGGACTTCGATTCCTGGAAGCGTCCCGTCGCAGGAAACTCGTCCTCGGGGCGGACGCGGACGCTTCGCGCGAACACCTCGACTTCACCGCGCCATTCCTCCGATTCCTTCCGGACCGTCACGATACCGGCGAGCAGTCCGTCGAGCTGGCGCGTCAGGCGCGCCTGCGTTTCGTGCAGCGAATGAAGCGACTTGTCCCGCGCGGTCGATTGTTTCTTCTTCAGCTGATCGATCTGGCCCGTGAGCTTTCCCTGCGCCCGCCTGGTCGCAGTTTCCAGCGCCCGGTCGACCGCGGCAAGCCGCCGGGAGCTCACGTCCTGCGCGCGCCTCCGTGATTCCTCGTGCCGCGCCTTCAGTTCCTTGCGCCGCGCGTCGAGTTCCCCCGCGAGCTTCGCGGCCGCCTTCGCGAACGTGTCGTCTTCATCGCGCTTCTTTCCCGAAGCGCCGCGGTCGGATTCGTCGCGCGCGTCGACGATCTCCTTCAGCCGCTTCTCGAATTCCGCGACGCGCGCCCGAAGCGCGTCCATTCCCAGCGCCGCCGTGCCGTCGCTCAACTGCATTCCTTCCTCGCCCGGCGCAGGACTTCCTCGATGCGCTGGATCGCCAGTGTGGCCGTTTTCATCGCGGGGATGAGCGTACTCAGGTGGTCGCGCTCGAAGTCGTTCCGGGCGTCGTCGTTCCAGACGGTACGCGACTGCTCCCAGTGCGCCTGGAGGTCCTTGAGCGCCTTGGACATGATTGCGTCGTTGCCGCCGCCTTCCATCAGGCCTTCCCCGGCGGAATGTGCCCGAAGTACTCCTCCAGCTTCTCGATCATGGTGTCCAGGCGCGACAGGGCCCGGGGAGTTGTGCCGTCGAGCTGGATCGAGAACGCCCTTACGGACGCATGGGACTTCTCGATTTCGGCGTCGAAAAGCGTCGCCCATTTTTTTGTCCGCTCGAGCATCGACTCGGTCTCCTCCTTCTTGCGCTTCTGCCGGTCAAGCGCCTTCTTGGCGTCGATCTCGGCCTGGGAGGCCTTGCCGGCGTTCGTGAACTTGACCCGGTTGTACTCGTTCTGGGCGAGGTTGACTGCGTTTTCGCACTTGCGGAGTTCCAGCTTGAGCTGGACCTGGCGCTCGCCCTTGAGCCATTCGGAAGTGCGCTTGATCGAGGCGTCGACGGCCATCAGGGTGTTGCGGCAGATGTCGTTGAAGGCGACGAAGCGCCCCCGGAGGTTCCGGATGATTTCCGGCGATTCGATGCGTGCGGAGCCCTGGGACATGGGGATTTACCTCTGGTCCAGGTACTCCTTGATGCGCTCCGCCTTGCGCAGAAGGAACGGGACATGCTTGTCGGCGGCGTCCGCGAATTTGGCCAGCGCCCGGATCATCTGTTCGAACTGTTCGGCGAACTTGGCCTGCTCCTGATCCTGCCAGGTCTCGCCGAGTTTCACGAAACGGTGATGGAGCGAAGAGATTTCGCCCTTGAGGTCGTTGTTGAAGCGCTTGAGGTCGGCGGCGAAGCGGCGGAGTTCTTCGGGGTCGACGACGGCTCTGGCCATGGGACGGGCTCCGAACGGATTGCCCCTATGCTGACCGGGGCGGTGGGGCAAAACAAGGGGGAAGTGGGAGTGCATGGCCGGTACTGCATTCCTCCGCGACCCTTGCCGTGGCGCGGCAGAGCCGCTACGACTCATGCGCGGACGTCGCACTTTCGGTCGAGCGCATTCCTCGGACATCGCCCCGAATTTAACGGCAACCACAGAGGACGCAGAGAAAGACAACAAAGTCGTTTTTCTCTGTTCTGCTAACCTCGTATTTCTTTACGCCACGGCAAGATTCAGGCGGTCGTTTGAGCGATCTGTTGCAGCGAGCCGACGACTGGGGTTGGTTCCGACGACAAACGGCGACCACAGAGGGCTCACAGAAAAAAGATTTTGCTGTTCTCTGTGTCCTCTGTGGTTGCCTTTGAATTCGGACCGATAGCCGTTGCATATCATTTCCCGAAGATGCGGCGACCGCGCGTGTTTGGTTGCGGCTCGGCCGCGCTGAACACTCTGGTCGCCGTTTTTCCACATGACAAGAACTGCGGGTACTCGGAAATGAGCTGGAGGAGGTGTGGCATCACCGGCCATGCACCCGGGAAGTGGCCGTATCGGAGGCGGGAACCGCGGATACGACTCGTCCAGCGAAGCCTTCACTACCGGCTCCGCCCCGCCGTCCACAGGTAGTAAAACCCGTCGCGCCTCCCGGCAATCCTCTCGATCGACGCCGCCACGGCCGCTTCCGGAGACGCCGACTTGACGTCCCCGCGCAGCACGTCCGCGAGGGTCGGCGGCCGCTGATACTGGATCACCCTGGCGTCGGCGACCCCGGCGAGCTTCTTCGCCTGCTCGATCGCGTCCTCGAACTGGCCGAGCTGGTCGACGAGGCCGTTCGCCTTCGCCTGCCCGGCGGAGTAAATCCGGCCGTCGGCGATCTCCCTCACCTTCTTCTCGTCCATCCCGCGCCCTTTGGCCACGACGTCCACGAAGCGGTCATACATCTCCATCAGCACCGCCTGCAGCATGGCGCGCTCCTCGTCCGTCATCGGGCGCGCCATCGAGCCGATGTCCTTGTGGTCGCCGCTCTTGATGACCTCTTCCTTCACGCCGACCTTTTCGAACAGGCCCTGCAGGTTCATGAACGACATGATCACGCCGATCGACCCGGTAATCGTCGTCGGGCTGGCGAGGATCCGGTCGCACGGGGCGGAGACGTAGTAACCGCCGGAAGCGGCAACGTCGCGCATGTACGACACGAATTTGAGCTTCGGTCGCTCCTTCTTCAGTTTCATGATCTCGTGGTGGATCCGGTCGCAGTCCGTGATCCCGCCGCCGGGCGAGTCCACGTCGAGGATCACCGCGACGATGCTCGAGTCGTCCTTCACGCGCCGCAGATCCTTGATGATCTTGTCGACCATGTCGACGTTCGGGCCGAAGAGCGAAGCGGAGCCGGAAGCGATGATCCCGTGGACAGGAATGATCGCGATCTTGTGGTCCGAACCCGATGGCCCCTCGACATGCCGTTCGACGGTCCCGTCCGCCTGGAATCCTCCCGCGCCTCCGAGCGCGCCGAGCAGCATCACGAACATCACGACATTCAGCCCGAGGCTGCCGATGAGCGTGAGCGTCATCAGGCACGAGCCGATGCCGAACCCGCTCCGCTTCGGTTGCTGGAGGGGCGGAAGCGACGGCCAGGAACCCATGGGAGGCGGCGGAGCGCCCGGGGGAAAAGGCCCCTGCGGCGGCTGCGCGCCGGGTCCGCCGTACGGCATCGGGACGGTGGGGTCGCTCATTTCCTCGCTCCTTTGGACTTTGTATTCGGCTTCGCCGGCGCCTTCGATCCTGCGCGCCGGCGCGCAACTTCCGCACGGATGTAGTCCACGACTTCATGCCCCGGCGTGCCGGGACCGAACAACTTGCCGACGCCGAGCTTGCGCAGCGCCGCGTCGTCTTCCGGCGGAATGATGCCCCCGCCGGTCAATAAAACGTTTTCGAGCCCCTTCTCCTTCATGAGCTTCCGCACCTTGGGGAAGAGCGTCATGTGCGCGCCCGAGAGGATCGAAAGGCCGAGCGCCTCCACGTCTTCCTGCATCGCGGCCTCGACGACCTGCTCCGGCGACTGGTGAAGGCCGGTGTAGATGACTTCCATCCCCGCGTCGCGCAGCATGCACGCGATGACTTTGGCGCCGCGGTCGTGCCCGTCGAGGCCGACCTTGGCGACGAGCACGCGGATCTTGCGGTCGGTCGCAGGGGCGACCGGGCTACCAGTAGATGGGTGGCTCACGGTACTCCCCGTAGACGCCCTGAAGCACGTCGCACATCTCTCCGAGCGTGACATGGGCCTTCGCCGCTTCCAGGAAGCGCGGCATGAGATTCTCCGTTCCTGCGGCCGCCTCCCGGATCGCATTCAGGCAGCGCTTGACCGCCGCCACGTCGCGCTTCTTCTTGAACGCCTGCACGTCTTTCACCTGTCGCCGCTCGGCCGCCATCGGCACCTTGAGCAGGTCCATCGTTTCCTCGCCTTCGTCCACGAACTGGTTCACGCCGACGACGACGTTTTCGCCTCGGTCGACCTTGAGCTGGAACTCGTAAGCGGAGCGGGCGATCTCGCGCTGGAAGAACCCCTTCTCGATCCCGACTTCGCACCCGTCCAGGATGCCGCCGGCGCCGAGTTCCTCGATCCGCCTGAAATACGCCTCGGCCTCGCGCTCCATCTGGTCGGTGAGCCACTCGACGTAGTACGACCCCGCCAGCGGGTCGACCGTGTCCGCGACGCCCGTCTCGTGCGCGATGATCTGCTGCGTGCGCAGCGCGATCTTGACGGCCTTTTCCGTCGGAAGCGCGAGGGCCTCGTCCATGGAGTTCGTGTGAAGCGACTGCGTGCCGCCGAGGACCGCCGCCATCGCCTCGTACGCGGTGCGGACGATGTTGTTTTCCGGCTGCTGCGCGGTGAGGGAGCACCCCGCGGTCTGGGTGTGGAAGCGCATCTTCCAGCTCGCGGGGTCTTTTGCGCCGTAGACGTTCTTCATCCGCTTCGCCCAGATCCGGCGCGCGGCGCGGAACTTGGCGATCTCCTCGAAGAAGTTCATGTGGGAGTTGAAGAAGAAAGAAAGGCGCGGGGCGAAGACGTCGACGTCGAGCCCTGCCTTGATCCCCGCCTCGACGTAGGCGAATCCGTCCCCGAGGGTGAATGCAAGCTCCTGCACGGCGGTCGAGCCCGCCTCGCGGATGTGATAACCGGAAATCGAGATTGGGTTCCATTTCGGCGTGTGCTTCGAGCACCACGCGAACATGTCGGTGATGATCCGCATCGCCGGCTTGACGGGGAAAATCCATTCTTTCTGTGCGATGTACTCCTTGAGGATGTCGGTCTGCGTGGTGCCGCGGATCTCGTTCAGGTCGGCGCCCTGCTTCTCGGCCACGGCGACGTAGAAGGCGAAGACGATCGCAGCGGGAGCGTTGATCGTCATCGACGTCGAGACCTTCGAGAGGTCGATTCCGTCGAAGAGGACTTCCATGTCCCGCAGGCAGCAGATCGCGACGCCCTCGCGGCCGACTTCGCCGACCGCGCGCGGCGCGTCGCTGTCGACGCCCATGAGCGTCGGCATGTCGAACGCCACGCTGAGGCCGGTCTGGCCCTTCGAGAGCAGGAACTTGTACCGCTTGTTCGTGTCGTGGGCCGTCCCGAATCCCGCGAACTGCCGCATCGTCCAGAGGCGGCCGCGGTACATGTTGGGCTGCACGCCGCGCGTGTAGGGGAAGTCCCCGGGCTTGCCCACATCCTTCGCAAGATCGCGCGACTTCGCGGATTCGGGGCCGTAGAAGACGTCGAGCGGAACGCCCGTTTCCGTCGTCCACGCCTTCTTCGGCGCGGGCGCGGCCTTAGCCGGCGGCGCTTCGGCAGGCTTCGAAGCCGGCTCCGCCCGCGACGTGCTCGTCTTGAATTCCTGCATGGCTCCCCCTTGTTATTTGGCGAGACGCGCGGCGCGGCGCGTATGCCCCTGCGTCAACCGGTCCAGCACTTCTTCCGCCGCATCACCGGGCGTCATTCGCCCCGCCAGAACTTCCTCGATCCGCGTCTCCATCCACGCCGCCGCCGCCGGATCGTGCGCCAGCCGGCTCGAGAGCGCTTCTTCGACAAGCCGGGCGATCCTGAAGCGCAGCCGCGCGGCGCGGTGTTCGCGCAGCTTCCCCTCGCGCTCGAGCTTTTCGGTGTGCGCTTCGATCGCGGCGGCGGTCTCCGCGATTCCCTTCCCCGTCGCCGCTGCCGTCTGGACGATGGCGGGCGGCAGCCGGCTGGTGGACAGCTCGAAGCTCGAGCGGATCTGCGTTTCGAGGACGTCCGCGCCCGGGCGGTCGGCCTTGTTGATGACGATCACGTCGGCGATCTCCATGAGCCCGGACTTCATCGCCTGCACTCCGTCCCCCGACTCCGGCGACAGGATCACGATCGTCGTGTCGGTCACGCGCACGATCTCGATCTCGCTTTGCCCCACACCGACGGTTTCGACCATGACGACGTCTTTTCCGGAAGCGTCGAGCACGTCGCAGGCGTCGCACGTCGCGCGCGCCAGGCCGCCCAGCGCCCCGCGCGTCGCCATCGAACGGATGAAAACTCCCGGGTCCATTCCGACGGAGTTCATGCGGATCCGGTCGCCGAGCAGCGCGCCGCCGGTGAAGGGGCTCGACGGGTCGACCGCGACGATCCCGACGGTTCTGTTTTTCGAGCGCCAGTGCTTCGCCAGCTCGCTGACGAGGGTCGACTTTCCCACCCCGGGCGGCCCGGTGAACCCGATCCTGCGCGCCCGGCCGACGCGCGGGTAGAGCTCTTCCAGCAGCGCGCGCGCCCCCGGATCGCCGTTTTCAACGCACGTGATCGCGCGGGACAAGGCGCGGCGGTCGCCGGAAATGACGAGGGCGGCGAGGGACATGGTGAAAGGATGGTATAGCACGGGAGGGAGAAGGGAAAGCGCGGGGAGCGTGGTGGGTGCATGACCGGCGTTGCAATCGCCCTCGAGGAGGACGCTGCCAGCGCCAATGGCGGACCGCAGGCGGCCTCCCTGGCGACCCTGCAATACCGGTCATGCACCCGAGCGTGGGGAAGAAGAGACGATTTTCAATTTCTTCCCCTCACCTGCTGATCATCACCCTCACCCGATCTCCCCACCTCAGCGTCAGGTCCGCCTTCCCGTCCCCGTTGAACTCCCAGACGTCCATCCCGTCCGGCGCGTCCGTCTTCCCGTCCGTTTCCTTGTCGTTCACGTTGAACTTGAAGATGTCCGTCTTGTCGAAATCGACCGGCGACTTCTTCAGGAGCGCCTTCACTTCCATCCCTCTCGCCGCAGACAGCCACCCGTCGCTGTCCAGGCGCAGGATGTCTTTGCGGCCGTCGCCGTCCCAGTCGCCGTTGAATCTCAATTGCGGCATTCCCCCGCCCTTGTTCATCTTGTCGATGTCCACGTAAACGGTGTCCTTCCAGTCGTATTCGGCGGAATAGGACTGCTTGTTCTTGTCGAAGAGATAAATGAAATAGTCGACCGGAACCTTCTGGAACACGACCTTGCCCGCGTTGGAAAGCATGCTTGTTTCGAAGCTCGCGATCGCGATGTCGTCAAACCCGTCCGCGTTCAGGTCCTCCAGCTGCGGGTTGAGCGAGATTCCCGGAAGCGAAATGCGCCAGTTCGGCGAGAGGCTGGCCAGCGCCTGGCCGCGGTTGCCGAGATACATGTAGTAGTCGGTCGCGATCGCGTCGATCTTCGACAGCTCCCCGCGCGTGAAGCTCGCCACGAAGTCCACGCCGCCGCCCCGGTTGACGTCCTTCAGCGTCGTGATCGCGGTCGCAATCTGGTCCTTGCGTTCCCGCTGCTGCAGAAACTGGAGCTGGAATTGACCGCTGGGTTCCGATGGAAACCGGATCCGGACGCCCCCGTCTTCCCCCTTCTCCGTCCCCTGCAGGAAATACACGAACTTGTCATGCCAGACCATGCAGACGTCCTGCTTGAAGTCCCCGTCGACGTCCTGGAATTCGACCTTCGGCACCGATTTCACGACCCGCACCCAGGCCGCGCCACCCTCCGGCGACTCCGACGCGGAGGGCATCGCCAGCGTGAACGCCCGGCCGTAAACCCCCGGCTTCGTCTGGACGTACAGCCGGTACGCGTCGCTCTGCGGAATCAAGAGGTCCGTCAGCCCGTTCCCGTCGAGGTCCGGCGGCCACATCCAGATCGGGAACGAATCGTCCTGCGACAGGTCAAAAAATGTCTCCACCAGAAGCAGGCGCTTCGCCGCAAGTTCGTATTTCCGGTCCTTCTGCTCCCACACCCACGCACCGTCCCCCGTCAGGTACCCGATCTCCGTCCCCGGCGACTCCGTGAAATTCCCGAACAGCAGCACCGCCGCTTCTCCCGGCACGATCCACGTCTGGTCCGGCTTGCCGTCCATCTTCCCGCCCGCAATCTGCCACTTCACCGAGACGTACCGCGTCGCACTGTTCTCTCCGTTGTGCCCGAAATCCGTGTGCGTCGCGAGCAGGTCGCCCTTGCCGTCGCCGTCCAGGTCGTACGGAAAGACGTCCTGGATTTTTCCCTCGAAGCGGACGACGCCTTCGCTGAAGCGCTCGCGATGAAGTTCCTGGGAGCGCGCGGGGAGGGAGAAGAAAAGAAGAACGGCGGCGATGAAGTTCCGGGGCATCGGGCGCATCGTATCACGCGCGGGATCGGCCGGTGTCCGGCCCTGTCACCTCTTCCATTGATTGGCCTTCGCGTCCCACGAGTACTTGTCGATGTCCTGCCGCCACGCTTGCCAGATCGCCGGATCGTCACCGGCCGGCAGGTCGTCGATGAACGCGCCCAGGCGGAGGCGGACTCCGGGAGGGCTGGTCTGCCCGTTGTCGAGGCACGCCGCGAGAGCAGGCCAGCCTTCTTTTCGGCCGCGGCGGAGAAGCGGGAGGGCGACTTCCAGCTGGACGAAGCCGTTCGACGCGTTGAGCCATGGAAGGATCCTGCGGATCTGGGCGTCGTCGCCCAGGGCGGCGACGGCCTGCGCGGCGCGGCCGTTGAGCCAGTCGGCGGGGTCGCCGGAGGTGTGTTCGTGAGATCTCGCGAACTCGAGCGCGAGGGCGGCGTGGCGGGGTTCGCCGGTTTCGGCGAGAGCCCAGAGGGCGGCGGTCAGCAGCTCATTGTCCTTCGTCGAGCGGATGACTTCGGCCAGCGCATCGCCGGAAACGGCATCTCGATACTCGGGAGCGATGACGTTTCCTCCGAGTTGGCGCAGGACGGGGACGAGCTCGCCCGCGCTCGCAGGCAACTTCGCCGCCGCCATGATCCGCAGGACTTCGGACGGATGCGCTTCGATGTGACGTCTTGCCGCCGCCGCGGCGATGGGAGCGTGCGGCGCGAGCAGGCGGAGAGCCCCCGCGACCGCGTCTTTGTCGTCGCCGTCGAGCATCTTGACCCAGTCCTCGGGCTTCGCCGTCGAATTGAACCTGCGCCCGTCCCACGCAATGCACCCGCGATTTGCGGCGAGCCACTGGCGGTACGGCGCGGCCTCGTCGGCCCTCGGCGCGAACAGGTCCCGCGTCTTTGCCCCCTCCCCCATCCGCGACTCCAGCAGCCAGCGCGCGGCGAACGCCATCCCGTCGACCTTCCACCGGTTGAGAGGAGACGGCCACCCCTTCTTCGCTTCGCCGACAAACGCCGCGAGAAGCGCTTCCGCGGCCTCCTCGGGCTTCCCGGAACGCACCGCATACCCGCGGCGCATCAGCCCGTCCAGCGCCACCTCCGCCAGCGGTCGCCCCCGCCGCGCTGCAGCCCATCGCTTCCAGTCCTCCTGCTTCTCGCCGGTCAGCGATTCCAGCCAGGTGCGCGCCGCGAGGTCGAGCGTGATCGGCGTGAAGTCGACGAAGCAGCTCCCGCTGAAGAACATGTTCGGGACCTCGTCGGTGCGGCCGATCCATGAAGCGAGCACCGGGATTGCGTACGTGTCGAGCGCGAGCAGGTCCTTGTCGGCGGCTAGTTTCGAAGCGAATTTCTTCGCCAGCGCGTCGGCGCGATCGTTCACAGGCGCCTCGCGGCGGCGCTCGATCTCGCGCCGAATCGAAGCCACGGCCTCAGGGTCTTTGGCCTGCTCGAGCAAGCCTTCCATTTCGCGCGGCGACAGATCGCGCAGGTCCTTTTGCGCCTTCTCGCGGACCTGCGGGTCGTCGGCGCCAAGGCGGTCAAGGAGTTCGTCGGCCGCGAGGGGTGCGGCGAAGAAAAGGCTCAGCGCGAGAGCGAGGCATCGCATGCGAGAGTGAAGCGCGGGCGCAGGGACCAGGTTCACGGATTGAGTTTCCACCGCTTGCCCGCGGAATCCCACGAATACCGGTCGAGGGGGCCGCTTCCCCACGTCTTCCACTCGCTTCACGGCTTCCGCCTCCATTCTTTCGCTGCTTCGTCCCAATAATACGAAGCTGCTTCGTCGCGGGCCCACTTGGGCCACAAATCGTCCCGCAGCAATTCGGGAGCGCCGTCGACAAAATCCCGGACTTTCGCGCAGCGGCGGCGGTCGAGGAGGTCTCGGCGCGCGCGATCGACGATGAGGTCGAAACCCGCGCGGCGGCCGCGGCGGGCGAGCGCGATGGCGACGTCGATGCGCTCGTAGTTTTCCGGAGCGAGCTGGAGCCAGGCTTCGGCGAGGTCGAGGCTTTCGGCCATTCCGTCCTCGATGGCCGCGATCGCCGCGGCGCGCGCGACGACGTGGCCCTCGAATCCATCCTCGGCCTTGTACGCCTCCAGCAACGCGCGGGCGGACTCGCCGGCGACCCTCGCGTCGACGCGCGCGAGGCCCCGGAAGGCCCGCTCCCGGTCCTCGGGGTCGGCGGTGCGATCTCGCGCGAGGCTCGCCAGGTCGGCCGCGTTCGAGATTCTCCGGATCCAGGCGGCGTCCGGCTCCTTCCCGAGCGCGCGCAGCACTGCGGGAAGGTGCTCGCGCGGCGAGGGGATCGCGGCTTTCCCCATGACACGCAACACGAGGGTCGGGTTTGCCTCCACCCGGCTCCAGCACTCGGGCGGCACCCGCTCCGGCCAGCGCTCCAGCTCCGCAAGCGCCGCGAGCGCAACGCCATCCCGCGGTGAGCGCGTCGCCGCGACGAAGTCGTCGGGCCCCGCATGCGACACGATCCGGTTTCCCTTCCGCCAGAACGTCCTCCCGCACGCCTCGATCCAGTCGAGCGCGGCGTCCAGCTCCTGGCCCTCTCGCGATTGCGGGGGACAGCCCTTGAAGAGCTCACCCGTGAGCCGCGCGAACGACTCCATCATCTCGGGCGTCGAGGGCCGAAGCGGCCGCACGCCCGGTGCCAGAGCGCCTGCCAGAGGAATGCGCCCGGCCAGGAGAAACTCCGCCGCCACCACGTCGGGATCCGCGTCGCGCACCCGGAACCCGCGCCCCTCCAGCCCCTCAAACCGGATTTCCTCCCACGACATCCCCCGCGTCTTCGCACGGAACGCTTCCCACGCCGCCGTATCGGCGCCGATGTCCGCCAGCGTGTACGCCCGCAGCCACCGCGTCCCCGCCTGCGCCAGTTTCACCGGGTCTGGATGCTCCTCGAAAAAGGGGTTCTTTTCGTCCCTGCCCTTCGCCTCTTCTGAAATCCCCTCCGAGTGCTTCAGCCAGTACAGGAAAACCCGCTCTGGCGCGACCTTCCACTGGAGCACCTCGACCAGCGTCAATTCGTTCCGCGCGGCCCTCCACGCATAGTCTTTCGCGTACGCCCTCGGACCGCCGTCCTCGAGAAACTCCGCGATCTCGAGAAGCGCCGCCCGTGCTTCCGCGTCGGTCGCCTTCTCCGCCGCGTCGCGCAGCGCCGGCGCGACGCGCTCGTCTTGTTTGAGAAGTTCGTCGCGAGCCGCCCGCCGAACCTTCGGGTCATCCGAGGCGAGCTTGATCGCGAGGTCGGCGACGTCGGGGTCGGCGAACGCCGGAGTGACGGCGACGAGGAGAACGGCGAGGAAGCGTCTCATTTCCTGAAACCCCACCGCTTTTCGGCCTCGCGCCAGACGTAACGGTCACTCCCAAGGGTGGCCCACCTGGACCATTCATCACGACTGTAGCCTTCGGGCGCGCCATCGACCTGCTCGCGCACCCACGCGCACTCGACAGGGACGAGCTTTCGTTCGGCAGCAAGCGCTACGGCCAATTCGAGGCCCGAGCGATGGCCGATCTTGAAGAGCGCGAAAACGACCTGCCGGCGCTCGTGCGAGGGCTCGGCGTCGCGGGCCCACGCGGCGATTTCGTCAAGTTGCGATGGGTCGGTTGCCTTTCCGAGAAGCTCGAGGGCGACCTCGCCGACATTGCGTCCCGGCTCAGGCTCGCAGAATTGAGTATCCCGAAGGGCTTCAGCGACCGCGTCCAGCCCCTGTTTTCCACCGATTTCGTTCAAGATCGCGAAAACTGTCGCGCGCCGAACATCAGACGGATCGCTTTCCTGAAGCCAGCGGATGAGCTGTTCCTCGCGCCAGATCGGAAGGAAGTCGGTGTGCTCCCAGCTGTCCCTGGCCACGGTCAAAAGGCGCCCGAAAATCTCGTCCGGCGGACGCTTTCCCGCTCGGGCCATGAGGGGAAAGACCAGGTCAGCGTGGCGCTCCGTCAGGTCCCACGCCGTGTCCGGAACGGCGGTCGGCGCCTCGAACAAGGCGCGCAGCGCGCCACGGACGCGGAGGCGGTGATTGCTTGAAAGGAGATCGACGTAGTGCTCAATCGGCGCGCGAGTCGCTATCTTTCGCTCCGCTTCAACCAGGAATCCCTTGTTCGCGGCGATCCACTCTTCCAGTTGCCCACGGTCGTCGTCGCCGCAGCCGGGAACGCTTGCGTCGTAGCGGAGAGAAAGGTACTCCGTCATCGACCTGCCAGTGGCCTCGGACCTGCGAGACTCAATCCACCTCTTCGCGCTCGCAAGGTGACTTGCCCGGCGATACAAATCTGCGTCCCGGACCCGGTAGCCCGCCTTCTCAAGTTCGCGGGATCTGATTTCGTCCAGCGACGCGCCGCTGTGAAGGGTGAGAAAGTCGCGCCATCCTTCTTCGCTGCCGCGCGCGGGGGCAAAGGTCAACGCTTCTATCATCTCGGAGGTCAGCACCTGGACTGCTGCTTGCGAAGCGTACGCATTCGCGACGAATTCCTCCGGATGTTCGAAGACCCTGACGAGCGCCGGGAGGGCCTCGACCCCTTCCCGTCGCACCCACTCCTCAACCGGAAATCCGGAGTTCAGAATGCGGCGCGCGACTTCCAGCACCGCGCGATCCCGAATCAGTTCCGCGATTTCTCGAAGCGCTGCGCGCGCTTCCGCATCGGTGACCAGAAAGGAGTGCGCTTCCAAATCGTCCGCGCGCTCAAGCCCGAGGGAGAGCGCCTCTTCGCGCGCGGCAGAGCGCACCTCGGGGTCATCGCTGGCGAGGCGATTCGCGAGGCGTTCGAGAGCCGGCCGGGGAGAATCCTCGGCGGCAAGGGGCAGCGCTAGGGCGATGGCGAATAGGAACTTGCGCATGTTGTATTTCGAAGTCCCCTCAACAGTCTAACGATGCGCCTCGCGCGACGGATGTGGCAATTGGGGGAAGTGTCGGCCGGAGTTGGGTGGGCATGGGCAAGGGCAAGGGCAAGGGAAACAGCCCTGAACCTTTCTTGGGAGGAGAGCCATCAATAAACTGTCCCGCTCCTCCGCGGGATTGCTATTCTCCCCGCTCGACAGCGTCCCCCTTGGGACGCCGTTTTTTTCAACGGACCCCCGCTTGAACACCACGACGCGCAAATACGAATTCCGGCAGATCGAGGCCCGCTGGCAGCAGCAGTGGGACAGGACGGCGCTGTTTCGCGCGGGGGGGCGGCCGGGGAAGCCGAAATTCTATGCGCTGGTGATGTTCCCTTACCCGAGCGGGACGCTGCATGTCGGCCACGGCCGGAACTACATCATCGGCGACGCGCTGGCGCGCTTCAAAATGATGAAGGGGTTCGACGTCCTGACGCCGATGGGGTGGGACGCTTTCGGGTTGCCGGCGGAGAACGCGGCGATCGAGGCGGCGCGGAGCGAGGGGCAGGCCGTGCATCCGCGCGAGTACACGCTGCGGAACATCCGCGTCATGAAGAAGCAGATCCACGCGTGGGGGGTCGGCTACGACTGGGAGCGCGAGATCGCGAGCTGCCACCCGGGGTACTACAAGTGGACGCAGTGGCTGTTCCTGAAGCTGCTGGAGAACAAGCTGGCGTACCGGAAGATGGCGCCGGTCAACTGGTGTCCCGCGTGCCAGACGGTGCTGGCGAACGAACAGGTCGAAGACGACGGGACGTGCGAGCGCTGCAGCTCGGCGGTCGTGTCGAAGAACCTGGAGCAGTGGTACTTCCGCATCACGAAGTACGCCGACCGGCTGCTGGACGACCTCGACGGGCTGGAGGAGTGGCCGGAGCGCGTGACGGTGATGCAGGAAGCGTGGATCGGGCGCACCGAGGGCGCGGACATCGTCTTCCGGATGGAGACGGGGGAAGAGCGGATCAAGGTCTTCACGACGAGGGCGGACACGCTTTTCGGCGTGACGTTTGTGGTCGTGGCGCCGGAGCACCCGCTGGTCGCGAAGTGCGCCGCGAAGATGTCCGACGCTGAGAAGAAGAAGCTGACCGAGTTCGTGGCGAAATGCCGCGCGCAGAAGTCGATTCAGCGGACGGCCGCGGGGGACAAGGAGGGCGTCTCCCTGGGCGTGAACGTGATCCACCCGCTGACCGGCAAACCCGTGCCGCTCTGGGCCGCGGACTACGCGCTCATGGACTTCGGCACCGGCGCCGTCATGGGCGTCCCCGCCCACGACCAGCGCGATTTCCTCTTCGCGAAAAAGTACGGCTTCCCGATCAAGGTCGTCATCGCGCCCAAGGGCGGCGCTCTCGACGCCGCGACGATGGAGAAGGCGTACGAAGACGAAGGCGTGCAGGTCAACTCGGACGAGTTCGACAACCTGCCGAACAACTTCGGCCGCGCGAAGATCACTGAAGCGCTGGAGGACCGGGAGCTGGGCGGCCCGACGATCACGTACCGGCTGCGCGACTGGCTGATCTCGCGCCAGCGCTACTGGGGCGCGCCGATCCCGGTCATCTACTGCGCGAACTGCGGCGTCGTGCCGGTGCCCGAGAGCGAGTTGCCGGTCATCCTCCCCGACACGTCCGACTTCAAGCCGAAGGGGCAATCGCCGCTGGCGGCGGTGGAGAGCTTCGTCAAGACGATCTGCCCGGTCTGCGAGGACCCGGCGCGCCGCGAGACGGACACCATGGACACTTTCGTGGACTCCGCGTGGTACTTCCTGCGGTACATCTCCCCGCGCTCCGAGGACAAGGTGTTCGTCGCCGACGACGTCAATCACTGGATGCCCGTCGACCAGTACATCGGGGGCGCAGAGCACGCCACAAAGCACCTCATCTACAGCCGCTTCATCACCAAATTCCTCTACGACATCGAGCTGGCAAACATCGAGGAGCCCTTTTCGCGCCTGTTCGCGCAAGGGCTGATCTGCGCGGACGCCCACAAGTGCCCCGAACACGGCTGGGTGCCGGAGACGGAAGTCAAGGATGGCAAGCACGCGTGCGGCCAGCCGGTCCTGACCGAACTTCACAAGATGTCGAAGTCCAAGAGGAACGGTATGGCCCCGGAGCCGCTCATCGAACAGTACGGCGCCGACACGGTCCGGCTGTACACGCTCTTCATCGGTCCCCCCGAACGCGACGCCGTCTGGGCGACCAAAGACATCATCGGCTCACACCGGTTCCTCTACCGGGTCTGGGATACGGTCCAGGAAGCGCTTCCCAGGATTCAGGGCGCTCCGTCTAAACCCGAGAGCCTGCAAGGGCTTGCGGACGAATTCCGCGCGGTCCGGCGGAAGGTCCACCAGACGATCAAGAAGGTCACCGAAGAAATCGAGGGCGGCTTCAAGTTCAACACCGCGGTCGCCGCCGTGATGGAACTGGTCAATGAGATGAAGCGGGCGGACTTCCAGACCGGCGGCCCCGCCGCCGCTGCGGTACTGCGCGAGGCTTGTGAGATCACGACGCTGCTGCTGGCGCCCTTCGTGCCCCACATGGCGGAAGAACTGTGGGAGATGCTGGGGAAGCCGCCGTCGATTTTCGAGCAGGCATGGCCGACATTCGACGCGGCGGCGTGCGTGGAAGAGGAGATCGAAATCCCGGTGCAGGTCAACGGCAAGCTCCGGACGCGCGTGAAGGTGTCTGCGGGGGTTTCTGACGACCAATTGCGGGAAGCGGCGCTGGCCGACCCGCGTGTGGTGGAGGAGCTAGCGGGTAGAACGCCGCGGAATGTCATCGTGGTGTCCAAGCGGCTCGTGAACATCGTCGTCTAGCGCGGACCGCGCTGTAACTCCCGCTTCACGTAGCCGTTAGGCGATATCTGAAATGCGGGAATAGCGGACTCGAGACCCCTGTTTGAAGGGGCATTCGCCAGGGGGATCGTGAGGTTGCCAGAGGGTTTTTCGCGTCCCGTTTACGTATTTCACGGGCGCCGCTTCTGCCCCCGTTTCCGCTTGACGCCCCCTACACCCCCCGCTAGTCTTCCCGGTCCTGCAAATCCTGAGTCGCGCCCATACCTTTACCGGAGGAACGGAATGCGCAAGATTGCCCTTGGGCTCTGTCTGGTCGTGGTGGCTGGTTGCGGATTGCTCGGCGGTGGCGGTGGAGACGGTGGCGGCGGTGGGGGCGGGTCTTCGCAACCCGATCCGGTCGTCTACGCCGAAACCACGGTGAGCTGGGACATCGCTGCCTTGAAGGAAGGCGAATGGGTCGAAACCGAGACGAAGAGCGGCGCCTACTCCGCGAAGACGAAGAACGCCTGCGTCGCCATCAAGGACGGGCTGACCTGGGTGGAGCAGAGCGACAGCAGCAAGTCCGGCTGGGTGATGCTTCTGGGCGTGGACAAGGGCGACCGCAAGACGAAGAAGGCGTATTGGGGCAAGACGGGCGAGGAAGCCAAGGAAATCAAGGTCCAGAACATGCCGACGGGTGGCGCACCTGCGGGCGAGACGCCGAAATCGCGCGGGACGGTGAAGATCTCGAAGGACACCGTGACGGTGAGCGGCACGGCGATCGAGTGTGACAAGTCCGAATCGGACATCACGACGACTATCCAGGGGAAGGACTATCGCGGGCAGTCGACGTCCTGGATGTCGGACAAGGTGCCGTTCCGCAGCTGGTACGACGAGAAATCGGGCGACTATTACAAGAACAACCCGGACATCAAGGTCGAGGGCAAGTGGACGCTCAAGGGCGCCGCGATGGTCAAGATGACATCCGAGGGATCGACAGTCCAGCTGGTGGGGATGGGAACGGACGCAAAGATGACCGTGAAACTGCCTGTCGCCAAGTAAACCGACTCTGGGGGAGTCTGCGGGGATGATCTCCGCGGGCTTCTTCGCCTCAGGGGGAACATTTACAGGAGTTAGTCCATGCGCAAGATGACGGTGATCTGCACGCTGGTTCTGGCGCTTTGCGCCTCTATGGCGTCGGCCCAGATGCCCGACCCGACCGTTTCCGACATGTCGATGTCGATGTACGACGTCGGCTCCCTCAAGGCCGGAGACTGGGTCGAGTACGAGACGGAAGCGTACGGCCAGAAGTACAGCACGAAGTATGCCTGCGTGGGCGTCGAAGGCGACGTGATCTGGATCGAGTACTCGGATGCCGGCCTTGCGATGATGCACAAGGGCTCGGTCATCCTGGTCTCCGTCAACAAGGGCGACCGGAAGGTCACCAAGGCGTGGTTCGGCAAGCCGGGCGAGAAGGGCAAAGAGCTCAAGGTCAGCGTCACCCCGAAGCCGGCCGGCGACCCGCCCAAGTCGGACATGAAGATGAAGGGCACGGGCAAAGTGTCCAAGGACAAGCTCAAGGTCAAGGACAAGGAACTCGACTGCGAAAAGCTCGAAATGGACATCGTGTCGACGATGGGCGGCAAGGATTACCCGTCGAAGTCGACGACCTGGTACTGCGAATCACTCCCGTTCAAGTACTTCCAGGACGAAGCCACGAAGAAGAATTCCGACGAGATGATGAAGGACGTCAAGTGGGACGGCAAGCCCGAGGGCAAGGGCGCGGTCGCCCGGCAGGAGAGCGGCGAGGGCCCCGCGAAGTCGGTCATGGCCTGTGTCGGTTGCGGCACGGACGCGAAGGCGACGCTGCAGAAGTAAGACGGGAAAACTGAGACCTGGGGCCCGCCCTCGAAAGAGGGCGGGCTTTTTTATGTGCCCTGGCGCGCAGGCAGCGGGAACATCTACAGGAGCGATGTCCATGCACATGAGGATGGCGATCGGCACGATCCTCCTGATGCTGATTCCGCTTCAGGCACAGGCCCAGGTCACGGAGGTCTACGACAATCTGATGTCGTCCTGGGACGTCGCGGCGCTGAAAGGCGGCGAATGGGTCGAGACGGAGACGTTGCTGGAATACCCCGGGACGACGCAGCCGGTGCTGAAGCTGAAGACCTCCTGCGTCAAGGTCGATGCCGACAGCGTGTGGATCGAAAGCCGGGTCGCCGACCAGGTGACCTGCTACCAGGTCGCGAAGAAGGACCGCAGGATCGTCAAGGCGTGGACGGGGAACGCGGGCGAGGAAGGCAGGGAGCTGAAGGTGCGACCGGCCATCGACGCGGGGCCGACGCCTGCGCCAAATCAGGAAATCACCGGGAAGGGCAGAGCCTCCAGGGAGAAGCTCAAACTCGGCGGAAAGGAATTCGATTGCGAGAAAGTCGAACAGGAACAGGTCATGAAAGGGAGCGGGCTTGAGATCAAGACGAAGTTGACCGCCTGGTACAGCGAAGGTTATCCCTTCAAGACCTTCGTCGATCCGAACGCCAACCCCGGTGACGGGAAAGATCCGATCAAGTGGGAGGGCGACAAGCCGTCCTGCAAAGGCAGCATTGTGAAGATGGTGACCGAGTCAAACGGCGGCAAGTCGACCACCCAGGTTTGCGGAATCGGGACGGACGCCAAGCCTGGTCTGAAGCTCAAGTGAGAGCGCGGAAGGTCTGCTTCGTTCCTGGGGCTCCGGTGCTGTAGCATGTTCAGGATGATTGAAGTCCCGGCTCGTCTTGCTGCGCTTTTCGTGGGCGTCCTTCTGATGCCGGCGATGACGGCGCGTGCCGAGGAACCGGAAGCGCCTCCGGTGCACGAAAACGACCTCGCCGACTGGGACGTCCCGGCGCTGTCCGCCGGGGACTGGGCCGAGCACGAACTGGCGGGCCCTTCGGCGCCCGTCACCTCCGGGAACAAGCGGCCGTCGCGTCGGCTGGCGTGCGTGGCCGTCGAAGAGGAGATGGTGTGGGTCGAGGTGACGATGAAGCACGCAGGGAAGACGTGGGATGGCATGGTCCTGTCGCTCGGCGCGCGGAAACCAGACGGCAAGGTCACTCGGGCGTGCTGGGGGAGGACGGGCGCGACAGGGACGGAACTTCAGGTTCGCCCGCCGTCCGGCGGCCCTGCGGTCGCGCCGGGCAGTCCGAAACCCGCGGTGACGGCGACAGGGACCGTGACGAAGGAAAAGACGAAGGCCGGCTCGACCAGTTACGAATGCGAGAAGATCGAGCTCGAAACCCAGCTCACCAGTTCCTGCTGCGACGAAAAAGCGCGCATCACCGTCTGGGTCAGCGAGAAAGTCCCGTTCCGCGCGCGCGTCGACGAAAAGGTCAAGGTCAACGGGCTGGAAGCAGAGACCACCTGGAACGGAAAGCCGACGGTCAAAGGCGGCGTCGTAAAGCGCCAGGTGTCGTCCGGCGGATCCCTCGAGATCATGACGCTGCTGCGAAGCGGGACGGATGCGAGGGAAGCGCTGGCGCGGCCTGACCTGAAAAAGTGAAGGCACCGGCCTACTTCAGCAGCTCCCGCGCCTCCGCCAATAGCCTCTTCAATTCGTCGGTCGCCGTCTCCCCGGGGAAAACCAGCGCATTTCCCCCCGCCGTGACTTCTCCGGCAAGGAACGCTTCACCGGCAGCAACCCAGCGCTCGAGGGCGGCGCGCACGGCCGCGGACTTCGGTTCTTCGCCTGCGGCCGCGAGCAGCGGCTCGAAAAATTCAAAGAGCTGGGCGGCCTGCCCCGGCATCGCGTATTCGCGGGGCTCGTTCTGAAGGGATCTTTCGATCTCCGCGCGGATTTCCGGGGGTACGTCCTCGCCGATCTGCGCGCGCTGGCGCTCCTCCGCGGGAAACTCCCAGCGGCCCTCTTTTTCGACGGCCTCGTCAAGGATCGCCCGGATCGCATCGACGTAATCGGCGCGCTCCGCGGCGTTCCGGGCCTCGCGCGGAAAACGTTCGTGCGCGTGACCGAGAGTCCACGCGACCTGTTTCTTCGCCGACCAGTGCTTCTTCGCATCCTCGCGAAGCCGCGAGAGGTCCTCCTCCCAGGTCGACTTCATGTGGTACTGGATGTCGACGTCATCCTCCGTGGTGGGCTCGATGTTCTCGAATTCCCACCGGATCGCGCCGTCGCGGCGAGTCCCGTTGCGGAGAGGGCGCGCGGACCGGACGTGCTCCAGCGTCAAGGGCGCTTCGGTCCGGAATGTCACGACCGCCTTCCCGATCGGCCCCTTCCAGCGCGACCCCGTTGACAGCAGGTACGACGCGTGGCGGTATTCGCTGAAGCCGAAGAGCTCGAGCGCGTAGCGGACTTTGTGGACGCGCGTCGCCCCTGCGGGGTACTTCGCTTCCCAGACGTACCAGTAGTCATGGCGTCCTGTCTCGTCGTACTTGTCGGCCTCGGCTTCGGTCACCGGAACGACCTTCCCTTCGAAGCGGTCGACGAGCTTCGGTGCAACCTTCGCTCCGTCGATCTCGATTTCGAACCCTTTCATGTTCTTCACGGGGCCGATCGGGAACCCTTCTTCGAACGCCGCGTCGCCGCCTGTGTTTTTCATTTCGAACGTCGCCTCGACGCGCAGCCGGTCGACCCAGGCGTCGCGGTCGGCACGGCCCAGCGTGAGCGCGACTTCCTCGGCGGCCATCTCGACGTCGATCCCTTTCATGTCGCCCGTCGCCTCGAGGCCCGGGGCTTCGCTGCTCGGCTTGGGGCCGATGTCGGCGAACGCGGAAAGCGCGCCGGCTAAAACGAGCAGGAAGGGTCGCAGGGGCATGCCGGGTACTATACCGCTCACGGAATCTCCATGAGCTTCGCCGAATCTCCCCTCTCCCCTGCCGCCGCGAAATTTGCCATCGCGACAGCGCTGGCGCTTCCGCTTGCGGCCGCCGCCTGGATTCTGTTCCGGCCGCCTCCTGAAGATGTGCCGCTGGAACGCCTCCCGGAGCCGGACGTGTTCGAGACGGAGCTTGAGCCTTACGACTGGGGGAGGATCGCGGCGGGAGATTGGGTGGAGCACGAGGTAGCGACGGCGTCGCCGCTGGATGTGTCCACGCGCGTGAGGACGCGACTGGCGTGTGTGGGAATTGAAGGGAGCACGGTGTGGGTGGAGGAGCGCGACCACAACGTCGCGAGATTCTTCCCGGGAGCGTCCGTGCTCTGCGAAGTCGAGCGGGCATCCGGCAGGATTGTGCGGGCCTGGTGGGGAGGGCCCGGGCGGACGACGAAGCCGGTGGAGGTGCGCCGGGTTATCACGAGCGCCGGGCCGCCGGGATTCGAGCGCCGGGCGCGCGTCGACGGCGCCACCCTGGCCGTCGCGGGGCTGGCGCTCCCCTGTTCGCGGGCGCTGATCATGGAGCGCGCCCCGGGCGGCCTGTGGTCGTCGCGCTCGGCTGTCTGGCTCGCGCAGCAGATTCCATTCCCCAGGCGCGCCACCGTCGCGGCCGCCGACGAACGGGTCGCGTGGGAGGGAGGTCGCGCGCGCGGGGGCGTGGCGCGTGAAGAGTATTCGGGGCTGACGGTCAGGATGACAACTGAGGTGGCGGCGTGGGGCAAGGACGCCAGGCGCACCCTGCAGGCGCCGTGAACGATCAGTCAGTG
>WSZJ01000023.1 GCA_009773755.1 Planctomycetota bacterium
GATCCTATCCCTCGGCGACCGAACGGCTATTTTCCCTGGAGGTCCTTCTCTGGCGCGCCGACTTCATTTTGGGAGAGGGGCCGGGCGGAGCGGCGGGGCGCCCCGGAGGCTCGCTTCGTTCAATTCCGGCCGCCCTGCAATCTCTCCCGAAAGAAGCGAGCCCCCGGGGCGTCCCGCCGCGTAGCCCGGTCCCTCTCCCAAAATGAAGTCGGCGCGCCGGGGGGAAACCGGCGCGCCTCTTCAGAATACCCGGCTGGGGGCAGCGATGTTTCGCGCCGACCGGAGGGAATTCGGTCTTCCCAGCCGGACTTGGGGACGATTCAGGGTCAGCCTGGGGCCCGTATTACCTGCGCGCGAGGAGGATCGAGGGAAGCCGAAGGGTTGTCTGACGGCCCGAGACATCTTGTACGAGCCGGGCTAAGGCTTCGACTTCGGTCCGATGCCTCCTCGCGCTCCAACCGGTACTAACCGGCGCGGGTCGGGAACCCGGTAACCGCCTGCGACGGCCCGGTTGACTTTTTTCTCCTACATGGCGATGGACGGCGGGGCGTAGTGCTCGATGATCAGGCCGACGATCATTTTCTTCTGGTCGTTCTCGAGGGTGTTGAAGCGGCATGTCACGGTGTAATCGAAGGCGGACCCGGTGAGCTTCTGGATCTCGGTGGCGGTGGCGTCGACGATGGTGGAATAGTCCCGGCCGCAGAGGGCGGCGACGAAGCGGCGGCCGATGAGGAGGCCTGCGAGGTCGGGGATCGGCTGGCCGCTGGGGGCGGAGCCGTCGATCGTGGAGCTGGGTCGGTTACGGGCGCTGAGAGCGGCCGTGAAACCGAGGGGGGAAATGGAACGAATGTAGCCCTCGTACTCGGTGCGGCCGTTTTCGCACAGCCAGACGGAAGCGTTGCGGACGATGAGGACGGTGGAATCGGTTGCACTCATGTCGGTTTCCCCCCGAGTGGATCTGCACGTCTGTGAAGGGAATGGTACGACATAGGATAAGCACAGTCAAGTGCGTAAAACTTTTAAATTTTAAGCATTTTATGCTGCAGAAGTGCCCGCCCGCCAAGGGCTTGCGGAAGCTCGAAATTTCCTTACGGACCACCTTGTTCCGCACACCGGCAAGGCGTCCCCCCGCACCGCGGACATCCCTTCCCATACTTCCCCGCCGCCGCGTCCTCCAGGTCCACTCCGGCCATGCTCGCCAGCGTCGAAAGCCACGCCAGCACGTCCGCAAACTCCGCCCGCTTCTCCTCGTCCGTCCCATGGCGAAGCGCTTCAGCCAGCTCCCCGACCTCCTCGACGAACCACAGAAACGTGCCGCCAACGCCACGCGCGGAGTCCCTGGTGAAGTACTGCGCCCGTATGCACGACTGGAATTCGCGGATCGTCACGGGAGATTCCTTGAATGGCGGCGGAACGCGAAAACTTCACGCGCTTCCGGCACTCTCAGCAGCAGCGCCCCTGCGAAATACACGATGGCGCCGGCTGCAACCGGAGCGAGCCCCTGCACGTACTTCTGGTTCGGGAGAACATGAAGAAGTCCGAGAGCCGCCGCCGCCATGGCGCCCGCCGCCAGGACCGGGCGCACGCACCAGCCGAAGATGGGAAGCCAGCGGATTTCCGGGACGTTGCGACGCAGCAGCACGCAGAGGATCACCAGCTGCACCGCCGCCGTGATCGAAGTTGCCAGCGCCAGCCCCGCTTCCCTCCACCAATGGACGAATGTCAGGTTCAGGGCGAGGTTGAAGAAGACAGCGCCAGCGCCAAGCACAGCGGGCGTCTTCGCGTCGCGGGCCGCAAAAAAGGCGCGGGTGATGACGTGCTGCGCGCACGCGGCCCACGTTCCGAGGCCGTAAAACGCGAGGACCGCGCCCGAGCGGCGAGCCATCGGTTCCGAAAAATTTCCGTGCTCGAAGATCATTCTGATGATCGGCGTCGCGAGGACGCAGAGGCCGACGGAAGCGGGGATCGCGAGCACGAGCACCATGCGGAACGATTTCGCGAGCGCCCCCGCGACTTCCTCGCGGCGGCCGCGCGCGAAGGCGTCGGCGAATTCGGGGAACGCGGCCTGCGCAATCGAGAGGCCGATCAGCGCGATCGGAAAGTTGAACAATCGATTTGCGAAGTACAGCGCGGAGACGGCGCCGTCGCCGGGAACCATCGCTTCGGCGACAGCATTGTCCACGAGCACGTTGATCTGGAACACCGCGATCCCGAACGTCATCGGCGCCATCGTCGCGAGCATCCGCTTCACGCCCGGCTCCCATTTCGGAAGCGGCGCGAGCGGAACTTTGTGGGCGCGGAGGGCGGGGACCTGGAGGAGGAGCTGGCCCAGGCCTGCGGCGGTGATCGACCAGGCGATGACGCGGGCTTTGCCTTCCTCGGTCGCCGCGAACCAACCGACTGCGAAGAAGGCGGCGATTTCGAAGAGGTTGAGGACGGATGAGGCGAGGGCCGGGAGAAGGAAATGGCGGTGGACGTTGAGGATGCCCGTAACGAGCGCGACGAGGCAGATGAGCGGCATGTACGGCAGCAGCACGACGAGCAGATCCGCGACAAGGCGGCCCTTCGGGTCGCCGAGCGTCCGCGCCAGTCCGCCGCAGACGCCCATGCCGCCGGCGGCGACGACGCCCAGGAAAAGTGCGAGGAGGGTCATCGCGGAGCGGGCGAAGCGATCCGCCTCTGCGCGCGACTTGTTGGCGATCGCGTCGGCGTAGGCGGGGATGAACGCCGCGGTCAGGGCGCCTTCGCCGAAGAAGCGGCGGAAGAGATTAGGGACGAGCGTCGCAAGGACGAACGCGTCATTGACGCGCCCGCCGCCGAACAGACCGGCGAGCAGGACGTCGCGAACCAGGCCAAGGAGGCGCGAGAGGAGGATGCAGGCCGAAACGATGCGCGCGGACGACAGGATGCCGGCCGAGGTCTCGCGGGAAACTGCGGGGATCATGGGGGGCGGAGTCGCAGTCACGGGCATCTCCATTACATCGGCCTGCGGCTTCAGGCGGCTTGACCCGCGGAAGGAAGTGTGTAGTGGGTAGGAGGTAGGGGGTAGGAACGGCGACTTTTCGGGATGGAAAGCTAGCCGGCGGGGCTTTCGAAGCGGCACCCGCCGTAGTCTCGCAGGCGAAAACCATTCGCGAATTCTTCCGCCGACACAGCCTTGCGGCTCTCCGGTTGCAACCGCAGAAGGTCGAGCGCGCCGGCGCCTGTCTTGACGCGCACCGCGTCTTTCCGGACCTCGATCACTTCTCCGGGGGAGCCGCCGAAATCTCCGGCGACCGGCGATGCCGCCAGAACGGTCACCCGCAGCGGCTTTGCACCCGGCTTGACGAATGCTGCGGCCGCCCCAGGCCACGGCGTCATCGCGCGGATCCGCCGCGCAAGGTCGACCGCCGGGCGCGCGAAATCCAGAGCGCCGTCCGCGCGGGCCAGCTTCGGCGCCAGCGTCGCTTTCGCGTGATCCTGTTCCTGGAAGCGTCCTTCCCCGCTCTCAAGAAGGCGAAGGGCCTCGAGCAGCGAGGGCGCCGCTGCCGACGCGATGCGCGCTTCCAGCTCCCCCGCCGATTCGTCGCCGCTCAAGGCGAACGCCGACCGGACGAGGACGGGCCCTGCGTCCATTTCTTTCACCATGCGGAAGATCGTAACGCCGCTCTCGGCGTCCCCGGCGAGTATCGCATACGCGATAGGAGCGGCTCCGCGATGGCGTGGGAGGAGGGACGCGTGGACGTTCAAGCCGCCGTGCTTCGCCAGCCGCAGCACGCGGTCAGGCACCTTCTGTCCGTACGCCGCCGTTACGAGCACGTCCGGCGCCAGGGCGCCGATCATCTCCGCCGCTTCCCCGATCTTCTCCGGCTGCAACACCTTCAGGCCAAGCGCGACCGCGGCCGACTTCACGGCCGTCGCTTCGAGCACCCGCCCGCGGCCTTTCGGCCTGTCCGGCTGCGACAGCACGAGCGGAACCTGGTGCTGCGCCGCCACCGCCCGCAGGCTCGGCACCGCGAATTCAGGCGTCCCCGCGAAGACGACGCGCATCAGGCCGGGTTCCTCCGCAGGATCTGGGTGTTGTCGTGGAGATTGACGGGCTGCTGTTTCTTGCGGAAGCGCATGTTGAGGAGCTCGACGAGGAGCGAGAAGGCCATCGCAGAGTAGATGTACCCCTTGTTGACGTGCGTCCCGAGGCCTTCGGCGACGAGCATGATGCCGATGAGGTTCAGGAAGGACAGCGCGAGGATCTTGACGCTCGGGTGCCGGTGGACGAAGTCGCCGATCGTGCCCGCCGCGGCGATCATCACGCCGACCGCGACGAACATCGCGATCACCATGATCAGGATGCTCTGTGCCATTCCGACGGCCGTGATGACCGAGTCGAGCGAGAAGACCAGGTCGAGGACGATGATCTGGGCGATGATCGAGCCCATCGTCGCGGTGCCGCCGCCCGTTTTCGACTCGTGGTCCTCACCCTCCAGCTTCTCGTAGATCTCGTGCGTGGCCTTCGCCACGAGGAAGGCGCCTCCGAGGATCAGGATGAGCGACTTGCCGGAGATCGGGGTGGACATGACGGTGAAGAGCGTCGCCTTCAACTTCATCACCCAGGTGATGCTGAAGAGCAGCCCCAGCCGGCAGACCAGGGCGAGAATCATGCCGATCTTGCGCCCCGCCGCGCGTTTGGCCTCGGGCAGTTTCCCGGTAAGGATCGCGATGAAGACGACGTTGTCGATCCCCAGGACGATTTCCATCAGCGACAAGGTGAGCAGGGCGGTGAGACCCTGGCCTGTGAGGAGAACGCTGAAATCGATGCTCATGGCGTGGCTCCGCGAGGAGTGAAGGAGGACCGGCGGCGGGACGACGCATCCCGTGGCCGGGCGGCGGGGAGATTAGCCGGGGCGATTGCACTTCGCAAGAAGCGCGCTAAGTCCTATCCACCGCACGGGGGGAACTCTAGACTCTCGCGCCATGCTCTCCACTGCCGAGCGGAGTTCCCTTCTCGCCCATGCACGGCTCGCCGTGCGGGAGGCCGCCGCGGGCAGGGAGCCCGCAGCCCCGGCTCCGCCGAGCGACAGTCCTTCCCTCGCGGCTGCCGCCGGCGCGTTCGTCACGCTCCACGGATCCGGACGCTCGCTTCGCGGCTGCATCGGCTACGTCGAGGCGCGCCGCCCGCTCTGGGTCACCGTCTGGGACGCCGCCCGGCAGGCTGCGCTCGACGACCCGCGCTTCCAGCCCGTCAACCACGCCGAGGTCGACACCCTGGCCATCGAAATTTCCGTCCTCGGCGCTCTGCAGGCCGCCGATCCCGCAAGCGTCCGCATCGGCCAGCACGGCATCGTCCTCTCCCGCGGTCCGCGCCGCGGCCTTCTACTCCCGCAAGTCGCCGTGGAGCACGGCTGGGACGCCGAACGCTTCCTCGAAGCCGGCTGCGAAAAAGCCGGCCTTCCCCCGAATTCCTGGCGCGACGCCGGCGCCAGAATCGAAGTCTTCACCGCGGAGGTCTTTGGAACATGAAATGGCTCCCGATCGCAGTCCTGCTCCTCTCCTTCGCCGGCTGCACCATCGGCGTGGAACCCGGATTGCGCGAACCGTACACGACGAGGGCAACCTGGAAGGGAACGCGGCTCAAGGTAGAAGCGCTGGATGGGACGGCGATGGCGACATCCAAGCCGGGCGCGCTGACGTATGAGTTTGACCCGAAGGAATGGAACCCGTTCCTCGCGAAGACGCTCGCGGAGGACCTGAAGGAGCTGGAATCGAGCGAAGGGGAGCCGGCGGTTCTGAAGGTGGGGATCTCCCGGGTGAACCTGGAAGAGCGAGCGGCGTCGCAGGGATCGTACGCGGAGTTCTGGATCAAGGTCTCGGGGCCGCTGGGCGAGAAGGAATACCGCGGCCTGAATGAGAGCCAGCTCAATTTTCGCGATGCGGCACGGCGCGCGGCGGCGGATGCGATGAAGGCGCTCGTGGAGGATGCGGAACTGCGGCGGGGGTTCACGGTGAATCCGAAGTAGTTCAATTCATAATTTAGAATTTATAATTATAAATCAATAATTATGAATTGAAACAAAAAAGCCCCAGGTGGTCGCTCAACCACCCGGGGCCCCCTCTCGTTCTTATGTCGTTACTTGGCGTCCGCTTCCGTCACGTACGGGTCCTGCGCGCTGAACCGGATCTCCACCCGGCGGTTCTTGCGCTTGTTCCCGTTCTCGGCCGGCTGGTGCTCGCCCCAGCTGGTCATGTGCAGTTTTCCGGCATCGATGCCGCCTTCCTTCTGAAGCATCAACAGCACCGACAGCGCCCGCTCCGCGCCCAGCTCGAAATTCGAGCCCGTCGGGAACTTCCCGAGGCTCCGCTTGATCGGGTCCGAGTCCGTGTGACCGTCGACGCGAACGAAGAGCCCCTTGGACTTCAGCTCCTTCGCCACTTCAAGCAGGATCTGCTTCCCCTGCGCCTTCAATTCGGTCTTGCCCGAATCGAAGAGTACTTCACCCGAGAACCGGATGAAATCCCTGCCGTATTCGATGTCCGAGCCCTCGCTTCCGCCCGAGCCCTCCGGCATGACCAGCGCGCCCAGCTTCGCGCGGATCTCGTCGGCGATCGCTTTCGCCGCGGCGAGTTCGACGTCCTTCGACTCGACCCGGACGCGCTCCAGGTCCGTCATCGTCTGCTGCTTCTCGAGCTGCAGCTTCAGGTTCGCGTTCTCCCGCCCGATGTCTTCCTTCAACTTCTGGTTCAGCTCAGCCTGCGCCGAATAGCGCGCCTTCAGGTCGTCGTACTCCATCATGGACACGCAGCCGCTGCCGGTGACGGCCATCACGGCAGCGCCGCAGATCGCGATGAACGGCTTCCGCATGGGAAAGCTCCTTTCAAGATGTCCGGCCGCCGTTCTCCCGGGGCTACACGCCTCGCGGGCCGGACCGGCCATGCCTGGGGTTGGCCCCTCTCCATGAAAGGGCCTGAGGGTGTATCGGCCTGGCCGCGAACGCGGGTTGAGGCGAAAAACGCAGGATTCGGCAGAATATCCGGCAGTTTCGGCCGCAGCGAATCGGACATTGCGCGGCGATGACCGTTGGGAAAGGAGTTCGGAGACGGGAGACGGGAGACGGGAGTTTCGAGCGTGGACTGCTTTTTCGCAAGTATCTCATTAACACATGTTGACATGTAATTAGTATACGGTATAATACATCAACAACACTTGGAGGGCGGTTCGTGGAACAGACCCGCGGTTACAGGGACCTGAAGGCATGGCAGAAGGGCATCAAGCTCGCGGCTCCCGTTTACGAGCTCGTCAAGAAGTTGCCCCGGGAGGAGTTGTTCGAGATGAGCGCGCAAATGCGAAAGGCCGTGGTCTCAGTACCGGCAAACATCGCCGAGGGCCAGGCTCGAAGGGAACCTGGCGAATTCCTCTACCACCTGGGAGTCGCACGCGGAAGCCTTGCCGAGTTGGACACTCTCATCGAGGTCGGCATCGAAGTCGGATACTTCGCTCGCGAAGCGGTTTCGCCTCTGGCGGATCTGATCACCGAGCTCAGGCGGATTCTCCAAGGCCTGATCACCGCCATTGAGAATCACTCGGGCCTAGCCAGTCCCGTTACTCCCACTCGCCCTTGGCCGAAATGGCCGCGGACCGCCAATCCTGCTCGTACCACTGAGATCCGGAATCCACCCGCATGACCAAATTCCTCTCACGTCTCCCGACTCCCGTCTCCCGACTCCCGTCTACATTCAAGACACTCCAACGAAAAAGGCCGCCCGGGTTCGCCGGGCGGCCTCTGGATCGGCTGGCTCTATTACTTGGCTTCGGCCGGCTTCTCAGGCGCCGCTTTGCCGGACATCAGGTTCTTCAGGTCCGTCTCGACATCCTTCATCCCGAACGTCCCGACGACGGTCGCCGAGAGGTCGCCCGCGAATCCGCTCGGCACATTGATCCGCGCCTTGTCGCCGTCCGTCACGATGCGGATGTTGTCGAGAAGCACCGCACCCATCATCCCGAGCATCAGCGCCGCGAGCACGAGCAACGTCGTCAGCACCGGGTGGGACTGGATCGGCGCTACCGCCATCATCTGCGGCCCGCTGCGCGGCTGAACCTGCTCCTGCAGCCCGCTCCGCTTCGCCTTCACCGACGGCTCCTGCACCGTCGCCGCGCCTTCGGCCGCTTCGTCGAACTGCAGCGGCTCCGTCGTCATTCCGGTCTTGCCTTCGCCTTCGATGAAGGTCTCTTCGGTCGCCATGCCGCCCGACTTCGGGCCTTCATTGGTCACCGTGAGATCGCTGTCGTCGAAGATCATTTCCTCGGTGATGCCGGTCGTGTCGCCGGAAACCGTTTCTTCCTTCGCCGCAGCCTGTTCGCCGCCGGTTTCGAGCTGGGGAAGCGCCGTCTCGTCGACGCCGCCGCCGCTGACGTTGTCCATGTCGAGGATCGTCTCGCCGGTCTCGGCCTGGTGGCCCTTGGAGGCGCCGCCCGCGGGGAGGATGATCGTCGGCTCCGTGACACGGCCCTTCTTGAGGGACTCGACGTCGTCCTTGCGGAACTTCATCTTGTTTTCGTCGCGGAACGCGCGCAACTCACCTTCGGACACCATGCGCTTGAGTTCGTCCTCGTCGAGCTGGAGCTCTCCGAGCACGTCTTCAAAACTGAAATAGTCAGCCATCGGGGTCAATCTCCTATCGTCGGTTGGGGCCGGTGAGTTTGGGGGACGCTACTTCTTGCCTTCCTTTTCCTTGCGCTTCTTCTCGGCTTCCTCGATTTCCTTCTGCGCTTCCTGCACCGAGAGGCCCTTGCCATTCGAGCTGAAGTCGTACGCCTTGATGTCCCAGACGATGCGGCGCGCGGCGATGAATACAAGGTTCTTGCTCTGTTCCACCTTGTAAACCGCGAGAGTCGCGTCTTCCGGAGGCGTCGTCTTGAGCACGTAGACCAGCGCGCCCAGGTCGGCGGCCGAGGAGGACGGGGTCGCGAGGACCAGTCCGCCGCCGGCTTCCCCGTTCGCTTCGGCGTAAGCCTTGGCGCCAGGGTGGGAAAGGAGGAACCCGAGCGTGGCGACGATGGCGCCCGCAAGAATCCCGGTCAAAAAGACGTTTACGCGGTTCATGAAGCCTCCGCAATGGCAGGACTCGGGGTCCCCCCCCGATGATGGGCCGACGCACATCAAATTACCATCGGCGACCGCTGGACTTCAAGCTTCTTTTAGGCAAATTTCAGGGTGATTCCGAAAGAGGGAGGAAGAGGTCCCAGAAGGACGGGAATGACTTCGCGACGACGCCGGGGTGTTCGATGGAAATTCCGGGGACGCGCAGGCCCGCGACGGCGAAAGCCATCGCCATTCGATGGTCGCCGTGCACGGCAATCCGGGCTCCGCGAAGCGGTTCCGGGCGGATGGTCCAGCCGTCCTCGTGCGTTTCGACCCGCGCGCCCAGCCGGCTCAATTCGGAAGCGGTGTCCGCGAGGCGATCGGTTTCCTTCACGCGGAGATTCGTGGCGCCGCGAAGGCGGCTTTCACCTGTAGCCAGCGCCGCAAGTACGGCGAAGGTCTGCGCAGAATCGGGCATCCGGGAAAAGTCGGCCTCGACACCGCGAAGCGCCTCAGGCCCGCGCACGGTGACACCGCCCGCATCTTCGTCGATCGCACATCCCATCCTCTCGAGCACGCCGAGAAACTCGAGATCTCCCTGCAGCCCTTTCCGCTTCAACCCCGCCACCCGCATGCGCCCCCCTGTCGCCGCCGCGGCGGCGAAAAAGTAATTGGCGCCGGTCGCGTCGGGCTCGACGTCGAACGCGGACGCCCGCGGCGGGCCGACCACGTTCCAGTCGCCCGGGCCGGCGTGAACTCGAACGCCGAATCGCCGGAGGGCGTCGACGGTCATGTCGACGTAGGAAGCGGAGGCGACGGGACCTGCGGTTCTTATGCGAAGCCCGGGTGCGTCGACGGCCGCGCCGGCGATGAGGAGCGCCGAGAGGAACTGCGACGAGACGCTCGCGTCGACAAACACGCTTTTGGGCGTCAATCCGAAGCTCGACACGCGAAGCGGAGGATGCCCCTCCTTCCCCAGCCACCGGATCGCCGCGCCAAGATCGCTTGCCGCACGCGCCAGCTCCCCGATCGGCCGTTCGCGGAGCCGCGCGTCGCCGTCGAGCGTGAAATCGCCCGGGAGGGCGAGGCAGAGGCCGAGCATGAAGCGCAGCGCGGTACCCGAACCGCCCAGGTTCAGCTCGGCGCGGGTCTCCTGCGCCGGGCCGGTAACGAGAATCTCGTCCGCCGCGAATTCGACCTTCGCCCCGAGAGCGGAAATCGCGGCCGCACACCGCCGGACGTCGTCGTTATCCCCCCAGCCGCGGATCGAGGACCGCCCGCCGGCGAGCGCGGCGAGGCAGAGCGCGCGCTGCGTCCACGATTTCGAGCCGGGCACGCGGATGTCCGCATCGATTGCGACGGAGGGCGGAATGGGAAGCAGGTCGGGAAGCACGGGCGCGCTCCAAAAAAAAATCCCCGCCCGTGGGCGGGGATCGGAAAACGCGGTGTTATTTCTTCTTGTCGTAGAACTGGATCGACTTCAGAACCTGTTCGATCTCTTCGCCCGAATGCTTTCCATCGGCCTTTTCCTCGCCGGGCGCGCAGCCGACACGGATCTCGTACGTGTACTTGCTGTCCTTCTTGCAGACGAGGACGCGGACGTAATGCGACCCGCCGTACTTCTTGTGCTCGCCGTAGCAGGAGAACTGGTAGCACTTTCCGCACGGATAAACCGCCTTGTCCGTCTCCTGGATGTTCTTCGGATTCTTGTACTCGTCCGCCATCCACTTGTCGAAGATCGCCCTCGCAAATCCCTTCGTCGAACTCGGGGTCCCCTCCCAGTCACCGATCTTGAACTTGCCCTGGGTGTCGTAGCGGAAGGCGAAGACGCGAACGAGGGGAGGCGACTTCATCTGGTCGCCGTCCTTGTTGTCGGCGGCCCATTTCAAAAGCATGAACTGCACGCCGTCAGCGTCCTTGAAGTAGCTGTCCCAAGAGCCGGCGCCGACGATCTTCCACTGGTCCTTTCCCTTGGGTTTCCAGACTTTGACGCCGTCTTCATTGTCGAAGAGATCCATGTCCGGTTTCGGGTCCTCGGCCACGGCAGGCCGCTGAACGGCGAGAGCGGTCGCGACGGCCAGAAAGGCGATGACAGGCAGCAGTTTCTTCACGGCGTCCTCCCTCGTTTCAGGAAAGTATGGGTCGATGGGTGTGGTGTTCCTGGAGTGTCCAGGAATTATAGGACGTTGGGCCCGGCGCGCCAAGGTGAAAAGTGCGGCCGGAATTCCTGCCTTGATGGACGCGGGGAGGGAGCCGGCGTTACGGTTTGAAAGAAGCGGAAGCGGATGCCTACTTCCTGGACTGTTCGTCGCGCCACTTCTGCCAGTCGAGGAAATGAGTCCCGAAATCCTGCCCCGTGGCCTTCTTGAGCGCGTCGGCGGCTGACTTCCGGATGCGGTCGGTGCCGTCCTGCAGGAACCCGATGAGGGCGTCGAGGATCGCGGGCTCGGCGCCGAAGCCGCCGAGGTACTCGATGAGGACGGGCCGCAGGCTGGTTTTCTCCACCGTGGCGGCCTGGATCATCGCGGGGATCGCTTCCTTCACGGCTTTCTGCGACAGCTCGCGCGCCGCGTTACGGCGGGTCATCATGTCGGCGCTCTTGAGGTCGGAGATGAGCGTCGCAGTGGCGTCGACGGCGTCCGGCGGAGTGGGCTCCGCAACGGGCTGCCGGGTGCGGACGTGAAAGGTCCCCTTCACGGCATTGTCACGGACCTTGACCCAGTCGGCGTCCGCCGTGAGCGGCGAGAGTCCGAAGTCGGAGCCGACCTCGTAGATCGGCAGGTACCGGTAGTAGACCTCGAGGTTGATGACGCTCATCGCGGTGGCGTAGACGCGGCCGCCGAACGTGGCATCGGAGGTCACGGGGTCCCAGCTCCCCTTTTCGTGACCGTCCGTGCGCTGCGCGCCGAGAGTGACTTCACGCATCTTCGCGTTCCATTTCTCCCAGTCTTCGCCGCCGAAGTGGAACATCGCGAGCGTCGCGTAGTAGTTGTAGTAGAGCGACCAGTGGCCCGCGGCCTTGCGCGCCGCGAGCATCGACCAGTGGGCGCAGGAGCCCCATTCATCGTCGAAGCGCGGCGGAACGCGGCGGATGATGGCGGCGAATTTTTCCTGGGTGGGATGGTCGTCCGGGATGCCGAGGTAGGCGCGCGTCACCCATCCGGCCGCGACGATCGAATTGCACCCCTCCTGCATCACCTGCTGCGGTCCTTCGAGCTCGTAGGCGATCTTCCCCGACTTGCGGTCGGTGACGCTCTCCATGTAGACCTTCGCCATCTCCCACGCCTTCTTCGGCACCGCAAGCCCCGCGGCGCGCGCGCTTCGAAGGAGCATCACCTGCCATGAAGCGACGTTCGTGTCTCCGCGACCCGAGCGGTAGTTACCGTAGTCCCAGCCGCCGTTGTCCTGCTGGGCCGTGCACGTGTGATTGACGGCGAGCTGCGCGTGAGGCCGCAGGCGCGGGTCGTGCGTCAGCGAGTACGCCTCGATCAAAGCGATCCCCGCCATCCCGTGCGAGACCGTCGAACGCTCGCTCTCACGGTCGCTCGAGATCAGGCAGCCGTCCGCCCGCTGAGATTTGCAGAGGAACTGAAGCGCCCGGTCCACGACGTCGCAGAAGGGATGCCGGGGTGGCTTCTCCTGCCCCGAGACCTCCGTGCGCTGGTCGTCCATCTGCGTGTACCCCGCACCGAGGAACGCCAGCGCCGCCAGCCCCGTCGCCGCGCACTTGTATGCGTCGTAGTGGTGCGCCCAGTACTCCTCGCGTCCGTCCTCGCACTTTTTCCCCGCCGGGCACCGTCTCGAGTACGACACAAGATCCCAGCTCCCGTCCGCGCTCTGGTGATCCGCGAGCCACGCGAGCCCGTCGCTTACCGCCTGCTCGGAGACGCCGTCGCCGCCGTAGCGCTTGAGCGCGTTCCCGCGCCCCGCCCCGCCGCGACCGGCGTAGATCCCGCCGAACCCCGCGTCTCCCGCCGTCTGGTCGCCCGTGACCCGGATCGGCAGCGGCGAGGGTCCCGCCGTCGAGGCGACAGGAGGCAGCCGCATCGAGTCCGTGTCAGGCTTTCCCGTTTCCGCGGCTTCCTTCGGCGGGCCCGCCGGCGGCGAATCCTCCGAGTCCTTCCCTTTGATCCCGTTGTCCTGGTCGCCCTCCTGCAGCCCGCCCGGCGAGCCGATCCGCAGCGCCACGCGGAAAATCTGCCCGAGCCGCTGGTGCGGCTTGAAGTAGACGACGTTCATGAGGATGACCCCGGCCAGCAGGTGAAGCGCGAGCGAGAACGCCCAGGCAGGGCTCCGCCTCACCCACGACTGCGGATCCTGCGACTCCGCGATCGCGCGCTTCTCAGCCCGCTCCTTCCGCGCCGCGATGTCCCGGGAGAGCCCGCGCACGTTCCGCGGCACCTTGCCTCGCGGGCCGCTCTTATTTGTGCTCTTCGGCCGCGACCAGATCCGCTTCTTTGTGGAAGCGGCCTTCGGCGCCGCCGGATGCATCCGCTTCAGGAACGCTGCTGCGGTTGAGGACAGCGAGGCCGTCGGGGCCGGGGGAACGCCGTTGTCGGGAACTTTTGTTTCCATATGTTGAGAGGCGCCGTTCCCCCCGGATGGCGCCCGGCCGCTACTTCTTTGACTTCTCCTCCCGCTGTTTGGCCAGCCATGACCGCCATCCGCGTGAGTCCTTGCCGATCGAAGTCTCGCCGGTCGCCTTGCGAAGCGCGGTCAGCGCTGCCGTCTGGATCCGGTCTTCGGCATTGTCGAGCGTCTCGATGAGGTACGCGAGGATCGCATCGGAATCGCCGAACGCGCCGAGGTATTCGATGAGCACGGGGCGAAGGCTTGTCTTCTCGACCTTTGAGGCCTGGATCAGCTCTTCGACCGCCGACAGTTCGTGGCGGTTCGACAGTTCCTTGGCCGCGTTGCGGCGCGTCATCATGTCGTCGCTCTTGAGGTCCTTCACGAGATCATCGGTCGGACGGTCCACGCGCGGCGCGACCGGCTTGTCCGGCTCGCCGGGCTTCCCGGGGCGGTCCACCGGAGCTTCGTCCGCCGTCCCCTGCACGTCGCCGAACTTCCCTTTCCGCGCGTCGCCGAGGACCTTGTCCCACTCGTCATCCGTGACGAGTTTCTGCAGGCCGAACTCGGCGCCGACCTGGTAGCACGGCAGGTAGCGGTAATACACTTCCAGGTTCATCACGTTGAACGCCGTCGTGTACACGCGGCCGCCCCACGCGCCGTCCCACACGACCGGGTCCCAGGATCCTTTCGCGTGCCCGCTCTTGCGCTGGGCGGGCAGCGTGCACGCGCGCATCTTCTGGTTCCATTCTTCCCAGGGCTTGCCGCCGTGGTGGAAGAGCGCGAGGGTGGCGTAGTAGGTGTAGTAGAGCGACCAGTGCGCGCCGCCCTTGCGGTTCTGGAGACCGCCCCAGTTCGGGCAGGCGCCCGGCGTGTCGTCGTAGCGCGGCGGGGCTTTGAGGATGATGTCGACGAACTTCTCAGAGATCTGCTGGTCGTCGGGCATCGCGAGGTAGGCGCGCGTGGCCATGCCGACCGCGACCATGCAGTTGCATCCTCGCGTCACGCGCCCCGGCGAGCCCTGGATGCAATAGCCCACGTTCCCCGTCTGGTAGTCGGTGAGCTTGCTCATGCAGAAGCGCGAGCGATCCCAGGTCCGCTTCGGCACCGCCAGCCCCGCGGCGCGCGCGGAGCGGAGGCCCATGACCATCCAGCTGGTGATGGAAGCGTCGCTGCGGCTCATGTTCTCGGGCGTGTAGTTCCAACCGCCGGAATCCTGCTGGGCGTCCACCATGTGGATCACGGCGCGCTGCGCGTGGGGCTTGAGCGCGGGGTCCTTGGTCATCGAGTACGCCTCGATGACCGCGAGGCTCGCAATGCCGTGCACGTACATGTTGCGATCGCCCTCGGGATCGAGCTCGCCGGTTTTTTCGTTCTGCTCGCGGCAGAGCCAGTTCAACGCCTTCTTGATCGTCGCCGTGTACTGGTGCGTCACAGGCCCGCCCTGGTCCTGCGGCCGGAGGTGGTCGTCAAAGTGCGAATACCCCGCGCCGAGGTACGCGAGGATCGCCAGCGCCGTCGTCGCGCCCGAATACATCTGCTCGCCCTTTTCATCCCCGCCGCAGTCGTCGCCGCGCGGGCAGTTGTCGTCGAACCGCCCCGGTTCCCACGCGCCGCTCTTCGACTGGTGCTTCGCCAGCCACGCCAGCCCGTCGATCACCGCCTGCTCGCTCTGCCCGTCGCCGCCGAACTGCCGCAGCATCTCGCCGCGCCCCGAGCCTCCGCGCCCGGCGTAAATCCCGCCCGGGCCGTCCTTGCCCGAAACTTCGCCCGCGAGAACCTTGAGCGGAAACGGCGTCGTGGTCGCCCCGACTTCCGGAAGCGCCGGCTTGATGTTCGCCGGCTTCGGGTCCGACGCCACTTCGGGATCCTTTTCCTTTTCGGGCCCCGCAGGCTTCGAATCCTCGTTGTCCTTCCCGTTCACTCCGTTGTCCTGATCGCCCTGGTGCATCCCGCCGGGCGAAGCGGCGCGAAGTGTCATCCGGAAAACCTGCCCGAGCCGGTCGTGCTGCGTGAAGTAGACGACGTTCATGAGAATGACGCCGGCGACGATATGAAGCGCCGCCGAGATCGCCCAGGCGGGGCTGCGATTGATCCAGCCGGAGACGTTGCGCGACTCCTCCGCATCCCACTTCTGCGCGCGCTCGCTCGCCAGCTCGCCGCCGATCGCCTTCGTGAGCCCCTTCACGCCCGCGGGGACTTTTCCCTGGGGCTGCAGCGCCTTCTTGTTCTTGCCGAAGCGCCACATCTTGCGGGTCGGAGCTTTCGCGTTGTCGTCGCCCATGGTTGGTCCCTATTCTACCGATTACTTCTTCCGCCCAGCCCACCAGTCGCGCCACGCCTCCGGCGTGTCGCCCGTGAGCCCCGTCGCCTTCCTGAGCGCCCGCATGGCGGCGCCGCGCGTCGAGTCGTCGTCCAGCCACTCGACAAGCGCCTTGAGCACCTTCTCGTTTTCGCCGAACGCCGCCAGGTCCTCGATCATCAGGACCCGCAGCGTGGGGTTCTCGTTCTTCGCCCGCTCAATCATCACATCCAGCGCTCCTTCTTCCTTGCGCCGGCACAGTTCGCGCGACGCCGCGCGCTTGAGCGACGAATCGCCGCTCTTCAGGAAGTCCAGGAGATCCGCTGAGGGTGTGTCGGCCTGGACGCGCGAAGACGGCGGCTTGCTCTTTCCGTCCTCGAGCGGCGCCAGCAGGTCGACTTCCGCCTTGTAGCTGGGAAGGTAGCGGTAATACACCTCGAGGTTCAGGACCGCCATCGCCGTCGCGTACGCCCGGCCGCCGTACCCCGTGTCCAGCCCCTTCGTCGGCCATGAGCCGAGCTCGTGCCCGGCCTTGAGCTGCATCGGCAGCACTTCCCGCTTCATCGCCCGGTTCCAGGTCGTCCATTCCTCGCCGCCGTTGTAGAACATCACGAGCGTCGCGTAATAGACGTAGTAGAAGCTGTGGTGCCACTCCGCTTCTTCGCCCTTCGGAGGCGTCGCGATGGAGGGCGGGGTTTTCGCGAGAAGCGCGATGGTGCGCGACTCGAGCGTTCCGCCGCGCGGGAGGCCGAGGTAGTTGCGCGCGAGCACGCCCGACGCCTGCACCGCCGGCGTTCCGCCGTGGCGCGTCTGGTCGAGCACGAAGTACGCGACCCACGGCCTCTGATCGTCCGTCGCCAGGACGTAGAAGGTCTTCGCTCTCGTCCACGTCGCGGTCGGCACCGTCAACCCCGCGGCGCGCGCGGCCCGAAGCGCCATCACCATCCACCCGGAGATGGACGTGTCGCCGCGCCCCGAGCGCTGCGCATCGTAGTCCCACCCGCCGTTTTCCTGCTGCATCGAGCAGATGTACCCGACCGCCCGCTCGCACACCGGCCGCAGTCGCGGGTCCTGCGTCATCGCCAGCAGCTCGCACATCGCGTACGTCGCGATCGCGTGCGTGTAGTTGTAGACCGTCTCGGCTTCCTCGAAGCGTCCGTCCTTTGTCTGCCGCGAGGTCAGGAACTCCGCGGCAGCTTTCACATTTGCCGCATACAGGCCTTCGGGCCCGTCCAGGTGCGTATTGCCGGCGCCGAGGAACGCCAGAAGCGCGACCGCGGTCGTGCCGACCGGGAAGCGGCACGCCATGCCGCCGCACGGCGGATTGACCTTGCAGATGTCGGGTCCCCACTCCAGGCCCCATGCGCCGGACGTCCCCTGGTGATCCGCGAGCCACTTCAGGCCGCGCTGCACAGCCGCCTCGGTCTCCTCATCCCCGCCGTTCTTCTTCAGCGCTTCCAGTTTCGCCCGTCCGCCGCGCCCCGAGAACATCCCGCCCAGGCCGTCGTGTCCGCTATGGCCGAGCCCGGGCGCGTCCGGAATGCTGCCGAGCGAGATCGACGGCACGCGCACGTCGCTGGGGATTTCCGGCAGTCTTACGCCCGCGGGCTGCGGATCGAGCGGGTCAGGCCGGCCGGAAGGAGCGCTGTCCTCGTTGTCGCGCCCCATCAGCCCCTTCTCCTGGTTCCCGCCGGGAACGACTGGAAGCTTGTTCGAAGGAGTCTGAAGCGGAGGCGCCGCTGCGAGCCGCAGGCGGAAAATGTCGGTTGAGCGGTGGATTGTCGAGAAGTACACGATGTTCATCAGCACGACGGCGACCACCGCGTGAACGGCCGCCGCGACGAGCCACGCCGGCGCGCTCTTCGCCGCATCCTCCGCCGTGAGCGCCTCCTTCGGCGACTCCGCGCGTGAGCCACGCTTGGCGAATTTCGGCCCGCGCTTTTCGACAGGACGGCGCGGCATATCGTGAGATCCGTGACCCGCGAGCATCACGGTGGCCGCGCGAACAGGCAGGTGCGGAGATGGGAGGGGCGCGATGTCGGGCCCCGGGGTCAGGAGCGCAGCGAGGTCCACGGCAGGCGGCAGGGCGGGCGCGACCGGCCGCGGCGCCGCTACCCATTCGCGCATCTCCTTCCGGCGAGGCGAATCTTTGGGCTCCTCCCTCAGCCCGCCGAGTAGCCCCTTCAGCCAGAGCCCCGTCGACTTCTGGTCCACGTTCACATCGCGCGGCTTCGCGAGGAATTCCGTCCGCGGAACCGGGTCTTCGAGAATCGAGTCGACGAGATCGGTCAGGTCCTGCGCGTCGGGCGGGCGGATGGCGGGATCTTCCTTGGGAGGCAGAAGCGGATTCGGCTCGCGCTTCACGTCCGCGGGCTTCTGGCCGGTCGCGATTTCCCACACCAGCCTGTAGACCATCTGGACCACCTGCGGATCGTCGGGCGGCTTCCCGACTTCCTTGGCGATCTTTTCCAGGATTTCGCGCGTCAGTCTGTCCACGGAGTCCCCCCTTGAGTGCTGCGATTCCATTCCAACTCGCGTGCCCGGCAGAGGCTTGATTTCAGACTAACGAACGGCGAACATCCAAGGATTTGGGGCTTCGTTTGTAAAATGTCTTGCGAGCCCGCCCGAAGCGTGTAATTTCGCGACACGCACCCGGAGATTGTACCCATGCCGACCGCCGATCCGACCGACATTTTCGAAGCCTCCCCTTCCGAACTTGGAATCACCTGGAAGGACGGCCACCGCTCCGTCTACTCGCTCCATCACCTCCGCATCAGCTGCCCGTGCGCGACCTGCAACGACCTGCGCGGAAAGTACGGCCCGCTCGTGATCAATCGCGACACGATCCGGTTGAAAGGCGTCGAGCCGACAGGCCGGTATGCGCTTCAGCTCCTCTGGAACGACGGTCATCAGACGGGAATCTATGCCTGGGAGTTCCTTAGAGAAATCTGCTCCTGCCCCGAATGCGCGAAAAAGGGCGCAGCGAAGAGTTGAAGCCAATTCCGGGAACTACTTGTGATCGTGGTCCTGGTCATCATGGTCGTGATCGTGTTTGTCTTTCGGCAGATCGATGTTGTACTTCTTCCCGCCGATCGTCACCGCGATGCGCCCTTCGAGAACGTGGGCTTTCAACTCATCGTTCGTGGCCTCGAACTGTGAAGCCAGCCCCTCCTTGTCCGGCTCGAATGCCTCCGTGACAACCTGTTTTGCGCCGTCCTTCGTCGTCAGGTTGATCTTCGGCACGTCCTTGATCGTGACGGCCTTCTCCGCCTTGGCGTCGAGCACGTAAATCGTCAACTTGCCTTCCTTCTCGTCGCGCACGAGCTCGAGGTGCGCCACCTCTTCGCCGACTTCGAGCAGCACGCCTCCATGCGGCGGCTTGTGCTCTTCTTCCTTTTCCTTTTCCTCGTCTCCGGCGCGCACCCATGAGGCAAGGACGATGAGCAGCGCCGCGGAAACGGCCAGACGGAAATCACGCATGACTCAGATTCTCCGAAGCGGCCGCGGGCGGGATCTCCGGCTCCGCGGCCTTGGTTTCTGAGAATTCCCGGCGAAGCTCTTCCAGATCCGCTCCCCCGTGCTCCTTGTGAGCTGCGAGCCGCTCAGCGGCTTTGCGGGAGAAGGCGTAGAAAAGGCCGGGACGAATGAGGAACTCGAAGATGGTGCCTGTGAAGAGGCCGCCGATGATGACGGTGGCGACCGGGTAGAGCAGCTCGCGGCCGGGCCTGTCCGCGGCGAGGGCAAGCGGAACGAGGGCGATGCCGCTGCACAACGCCGTCATGAGCACGGGAACCATGCGCTCCTGCCCCGCGCGGATGATCATCTCGGGCGTGAAGCCCTCTCCTTCCTCGCGCATCAGGTGGATGTAGTGGTCGGTGAGCAGGATGGCGTTGCGCGCCGCGATGCCGCCGAGCGAGATCAGGCCGACGAGCGTCGCGACGGACATCGTTTGGCCGCTGAGCACGATGTACGCCACGGCGCCGACGAACGCCATCGGCATGGAGGTCAGGACCTGGAACGTGAGGTTGAGGGATTTGAAGTGCATCGCGAGGATGAGGATCATCGCGGCGAGCGAGATGAAGCTGAGCACCGAAATGAGCCGCGTCGCCTCCGCCTGCGCTTCAAACTGGCCGCTGATCCGGATGGAGTAACCGGGAAGCGCGGAGAGATCCTTCCGGAGAGGCTCCAGCGCGCGGTCGACGTCGGTCACCACTTCTCCCAGCGACCGGCCGCCGACGTTGTGCTTCACGACGATGCGGCGCGACGCATTTTCGCGGTTGATGTTGTTCGGAGTCTTGGTGACTTCAACGAGCGCGACGTCCCCGAGACGGATGGGTACGCCGCTCTCGGAGCGGATCATCAGATTGCGGATGGCGGCGATGTCCGCCCTGTCCTTGGGCTCGAGTCTGACAATGATCGGAAAACTCGTCTGTCCCTGCGTCATCCGCGAAATCTCCTCGCCGGCCAGGGCCAGCTCGACCGTCTCCCCGACGTGCTCCACCGTCAGGCCCGCGCGGCCGAAGCGCTCGCGGTCGGGCTTCACGGTGATCTGGTCGACGAGGACCTGCGGTTCGGTGGTCAGGTCCCTGACGCCCGAAATCGGCTTGATCGCCGCCTCGGCTTCCTTCGCCGCGCTGCGCAGCACTTCGAGGTCCGGTCCGCTGATCTTGATCGCGACCTGTGCATTCACGCCGGAGAGCAGGTGGCTCAGCAGGTGCGCCAGTGGCTGCTCCACTTCCGTCGCCACCCCCGGGAAATCGAACGAGAGCCGGTCGCGGATGTCCTCCACGATCTCCTCCCGCGACCGCTTCGCGGCCGGATCGAGCGTCACGATCGCTTCCGTCACGTTGACCCCTTCGGCATGCTCGTCGCCTTCGGCCCGGCCGGTCCGGCGCGCGACGTGTCGAACACCGGGCACATTCATGAGGGTCGCTTCCAGACGTCTTCCGTAGTCGTCGGACACCTTGAGACTCGCGTCCGGAGGCAGGGTGAGGTTGACCTGGTAGGAGCCTTCGTTGAAGGCGGGCAGGAACTGCGATCCGCGCGTCATGAGGATGACGATGCCGACCACGACCAGGGCGGCAATCGTGCCCGCAAGGGGTCCGGGCCAGGCGATGCTGAAGCGGATGACGCGCGCGACGCCTCTTTTCAGGACGCGGACGAGCCAGCCGTCGCTGGCATGTTTCGAGACGAATTTCCCGTAGAGCAGGTAGTGGCAAAGGACAGGGGTGAGCGTGAGCGACACGACGAGGCTCGCCAGCGTGCTGATGATGTAGGCGAGGCCGATGGGGGTGAACAGGCGGCCTTCCATGCCGCTCAGGAAGAAGAGGGGGAGGTAGACGACGACGACGAGGAGAGTGCCGATGAGGATCGGATTCCGGACTTCGCTGGACGCGCGGAAGATCACCCACAGGGTTGGCTCCGGCTCTTTCGACTGCGAGTTTTCCCGGAGCCGTCGGAAGACGTTTTCGACGCCGACGATCGCGTCGTCCACCAGGGCCCCGATGGCGACGGCGAGGCCTCCGAGGGTCATCGTGTTGATGGAGAGCCCGAACGCCTGGAACACGATGGCGGTTGTCGCGACCGAGAGCGGGATCGCCGTGAGCGTGATGAAGGTCGTGCGGAAGTTCAGCAGGAACAGGAACAGGATGATGACGACGAGGATCGCGCCGTCCCTCACCGCTTCCTGCACGTTGTCGATGGCGCGGTGGATGAACGCGGCCTGCTGAAAGAGGTCCGGCACCAGAAGGACGTCTTCAGGCATGGTTTTCTGCAGGTCCGCCAGCTCGGCGACGACAAGCTCGGTCAATTTGACGGTGTCGACCGAGGGCTGCTTGAAGACGACCATCACCACGCCCGGGCGGTTGTCGACGCCGGCCTGGCCCGAAAGAACCGCGGAGGGACCAAAATCCACCCGCGCCACGTCCTTGATGCGCACCGGCCTCACGGGATCCGGCTTCACGACCGCCTCCGCCAGCTCCTCAGGGTTTTCGAGCCGCCCCGAGAACGCCACCAGCGGACCTTTCCACCCGACCTCCATCATGCCGCCGGCCGCGTTGACGTTTGCCGCCTTCACCGCTTCGGAGACTTCCTCCACCGTCACGTCGAACGTGCGCAGCTTGTCCGCCGAGACGATGACCTGCATTTCCTGCGGAGCGCCGCCGCTTCCGACCACCTGCGCGACACCCGGTACGCCGCGCAGGCGCGGCTTGACGATGCGGTCGGCAATGGCCCGCAAGTCGGTTGCGTCCGTCTTCCCGGATCGGCTCTGGACGCCCACGATCTGCACCTGCCCCATGATGCTGGAGATCGGCGCCATCTGCGGCTGCACGCCCGGCGGGAGAAGCGACTGCGCGAGCTGGAGCTTCTCCTGCACGATCTGCCGGTTGCGGAAGATCTCGGTGCCCCAGTCGAACTCGACGAAGACCACGCCGAGCTCCCGGCCCGCGGACGAACGGACGCGCGTCACGCCCGTGGACCCGTTGAGGAGCTGCTCCAGCGGCCTGTTGATCAGCCGCTCGACGTCCTCGGGCGCCATCCCGTGCGCTTCCGACATCACCGTCACCGTCGGGCGGTTGAGGTCCGGCAGAACGTCCACCGGCATTTTCAACGCGACCCACGTGCCGTAAAACGCGACCAGGATCGACCCGATCACGACGAGGACGCGTGCCCGCAGGCTCCAGGCGAGGATTCTGTTCAGCATCAGTGGTTGTGCCCCGCATGCGCGTCCGCCGCTTCACCCGAGCCCGCCCGAAGCGCCAGCCGCAGCGCGAACGCGCCGTGCTGGGCGATTTCGTCGTCGGGGAAGAGCTTCGAAAACTTGCCGTCCAGGACGGCTACTTCCTGGTCCTGCCAGACGACAACGACGCTCGCGGGCTTGACGCCGTCGCCGTCCTTCAGGAACACGATCCGCTCGAGCCCGTCTTCGACGACCGCGTCGGAGGGAACGACATAGACGCCTTTCCAGGTCTGCACAGGAACCTGGACCATGTAGCGGAGCCCCGGTCGGAGTTTCCACGTCCGGAAGCTCGCTTTGTCCATCTCACGCGTGACAAGGGCTTCGTTCAGGACGCGCAGGGTCGCGACCGTGCCGCTGTCGGCTTCGTCGTTTCTGGCGAAGAGGATGGACAGTCCTTTCAGCGTCGGACCCGTGCCGTCGACGAGCGGACGGGCCTCCAGCTTCGCCCCGTCTGTAAGCGCCGCGATGAGCCGTGCCGCGTCGCCTCCAGCCGCCTCGGCGCTCAGGTGGAGCACGCGGGCGTCGTCGAGCACGGCAAGACGAGCGCCCGCTTCGACATGTTCACCCGGTTTGACGAGCAGCGCCCGCGCGTCGAAATCAGGGGCGCCGCCTTGCGGCGCGCGGACTTCGACCACGGCTGACAGTCCGCCCGCCTGCTGGAGAAACTGCACCTGGCGCAGCGTCGAGCCGCGCTGCAGGAGGGACGCGACGTGCAGGAAGTCGCGTCCGGCGTCGGCGTTGTCTTTGAGCCACCCGACGAGCGCGGGGTTGACCAGGCCGGTGGCCGCCAGTTCTCCAATCGTGGCGATGACGCGCGGCGCGTGCCGGAGATCGTCGGGAAGCGCCATCGAAAGCGCCTCGGCCTCCGCCGGCCAGAGCCCGTTCTGCTCGAGCGCCTTCTTCCACAGCCGCTGGCCGAGGAAAGGCGTGGCATGACCGGCCTCAATTTCCACGATCTGCTCTTCGGACAACCCGTGCCGGTGCATCTCGGAGTGAGCGAGGGCGAGCTCTTTTTCGGCGCGCGCGATTTCGTATTTCAGGTCGATCAGGTTCTTGCGCGGGACGATCGGGTAGCCGCCTTCGGTGCCGGACTCCGCGAACTTCTGGAGTCGCTCGAGTTCGGTGTTCAGGAGCTCCAGGTTTCGTTTCGCTCTTCTGAGGTCCCCGACGGCCTGGTGAAGCTGCTCGCCGGCCGGCTGGAAAATCTCGGCGGTGACGACGAGCTCGGGCGGGGCGATGGGATCCCTGAGAAGCGTCGCAACGACCGCGCCCGCGGCGACGACACTTCCGGCAGGGACCCGGATTTCGAGGACGCGTCCTGAAACGGGCGCGGTCACGGGAATCTCCGAGACCGCGGGAGCCACGACGGCCGCAGGGATGCCGATGCTCCGGCTGAAGTCCACCGGGGCTGCCTCGACGAAAGTCACGCCGAGGTTCTTGAGCGCCTGCCCGGAGATGTCGAGGTGGTCACCGGCCTCATGGTCGTGCCCCTCGTGCCCTTTTTCTTTTTCGTGCCCTCCTTCCTTCGCACCGGAAGACGTCTGCCGCGCGGCAAACCAGCCGCCGGCCAGCCCGATGCCGGAGAAGACGAGCGCCATCCCGATCGCCGTCACGATGTGTTTCATGTCACGCCTCCTTCGCCGGGCCGGAAGCGCCGTCCAGCCGCCCCGACTCGATGTTTTTATTTTCCTTCGCAGGCTCAGGCGGACGCCCCTCCGGATCCTCCCCCGGCAGTTCGTACAGCGGACGCCCCACCGCCTCTTCGAGGTCGGTCCACGCCTCTCTCACCGCCTCTTCCGCTTCCAGTGCCTCCAGCGCCGCCTCGCGAAACGAACGCTCGGCCTCCAGCCCCTGGATCGCGTCGATCGCCCCCGCCTCCAGACCCTTCTTCGCAAGATCGAGCTGGCTTCGCGCGAGCGTCAGCACCTTCCCTTTCCTCAGATCCCATCTCCCCGTCAGGATCTCCAGCCGCGCCCGCTCACGCTCGACGCGGGCCAGCGCTTCCCCGCACGCCGCCTCGTACTTCGCGCGAATCTCCTCGCGCCGCTCCAGCGCAACCGCCACTCCCTGCTGGTTCCGGTCGAAGATCGGGATGTCGATTCCCACCGTCAGCCCGATCAGGTACTTGCGCTCGCCCACTTCGCTGTCCCCTGACAGTCCGAACCGGAGGTCGGGATGCTGCTTCGAAACCTCCAGCCGGAGCTGCGCTTCCGCTTCGTCGTACCGGGAGCGAAGCCGCGCCAGCGCAGGGTGATTGGCGACAAGCAGCGCGGTCAGGTCGTCCAGCGCGGGAAGCGGCGAAACGGAATCAGGAAGCGCGCCGTCGGCGAGTGCACCGAGAGCTTCGCTCGAAACGCCGGTCATGCGCGCCATGTCGCCCGTGGACTCGGCCTTCGAAAGGCGGGCGTCAAAGCCGGCGCTTTCCGCCCTCGCCGCCTCCAGCTCGAGTTGCGCGACGTCGAGCGCCGTCCCGAGCCCCGCGTCCACAAGCCGCTTTCCCAGTTCCGCCCCGTCACGAGCGAGTTTCCCCACTTCATCGGCGACGGCGAGCCTCCGAAGCGCGAGCGCCTGCCGGATGAAGGCTCGGCGCAGCGCAAGGTATTCCTCCCGATGCCGCACCGCGAATTCCACCCGCGCGACTTCGGCCGCCAGCTTGTTCACGTCGTTCTGCCGCGCCAGCCGCGCGCTGAGGGGAATCGCGAAGCTGAGCGAGCCGTAAGGCTGGACCTGGCGGGACAGGACGTCCGGGCCGAAGCCGAACGCGGGGCCGACCTCGATGCCGGGATTGGAAAACGGCGTGTCGACCCCCGCGAGGGCCAGCGCCGTCTTGTACTCAGACCGCGCTTCGGCCAGAGCAGGGCCGTGCCGGCGCAGGAGAAGCGCGGCTCGCGAAAACGTCAGGGTCCCCTGCGGGCTCCCCGCCGGCGGCGCTTCCAGCATCCGCGCTCTCCGGATGTGGTCCAGGACCTCGTCGGGGCGAAGGGGTTTTTCGTCGTAGGAAGCGCACCCGCAGACCGCCATGCAGGCGACGGCGACGCGGAAGCCCGTGCAACGGAGCATGTCTCACCTCGCGAGCGGAATCGTTCGGGCCGTGGACGCTCCGCGCGCAATGCGGGCGGAGTCCGGGCGCCGCGATCAGGTCAAGGACGGGCGGAGCGCGCTCTTAGCAGCGCAGGACGTCGCGGCGGGGACCCGCCCGGACGTCGGCGATCGCCGAGGGAATCGGCCGATCCGCTTCGCAATTCGTGGCGTCGATCGCCGTGAGGTCGATGGGCTGCGACGCGACGGCGTCATGCAACCTGGGAATCCCGCTTGAAACGGGCGACAGGATGTCGGTGCAGTCGCCGCAGTCAGGAGCGGCGGCGAGGTGTGGCCCGCCTTCCTCGTCGCATCCGCCTTCCGCTTCGCAGCAGGCGTCGTCCGTTTCGCAGCAACCTTGCGACACGGCTTCGTAGGCCCTGTGACCGTTCTCACTGATGCAGAGGACGGAGCCGCTGGTCGCGACGAGGGCAACTGTGTGAAAGAGGCAGAGGAGGAGGGCGATGCCGCGCATGAAGGGGCACTCTATCATGGCGAAACGGTCTCGGCCTGCGGGATTCTCGCAAGTTGCCCGGCCGCAAGGCCCCTGCCGCGAAGCGCGACGAACAGGGTTGGCAGCACGAAGAGCGTCAGCACGGTTGCGGTCGCGAGCCCGCCGATCACCACGGTGGCGAGCGGCCGCTGGACTTCCGCGCCGATCCCGGTCGATATCGCCATCGGCACGAATCCGAGGCAGGCGACCAGTGACGTCATCAGCACGGGGCGCAGCCTCTGCTCCGCCGCCGAGAGCACCGCCTCGCGCACCGGAGTCCCGGCGTCGATGAACTGACGGATTGTCGACACCATGACCATGTCGGCCAGCACGGAGACGCCCGAAAGCGCGATGAAGCCGACCCCCGCGCTCACGGAGAACGGCATTCCCCGAAGGTGGAGCGCCAGCACGCCTCCCGCAACCGCGAACGGAACGCCGGTGAAGACGCGAAGCGAGTCAGGGATGTTTCCGTACGTCGCGTAGACGAGGAACAGGATCAGGACCAGCGCGAGCGGCACGACCCACGCCAGCGTCTTCGTCGCTCGCACGAGGTTTTCATACTGCCCGCCGAACTCCACGCGGCAGTTCGCCGCCTTCAGTTCCGCCCCGAGTTGAGCCTCAATCGCGGATCGCGCCTGGGCCACAAAGCCTCCCAGGTCGCGCCCCTCGACGTTCACGCTCACCGTCGCGAGCCGCTTCCCCCACTCGCGCGTCACGACCATCGGACCCGTCTCGCGCGTGACCTTCGCGACCTGCGAGAGCGTCAGCCGGCCCCCGGTGGGAGTGGAAAGCTGAAGAGACTTCAGTCCTTCCTCACCCGTCGTGAGCTTCTCGGGGAGGCGGATTGCCAGGGGAAAGCGCCGCGAGCCCGCGCGGACTTCGCCGGCGTCGAGGCCGCCGGCGGCCTCGACCCAGTCGAGCACGTCGGCGGCGCGGAGGCCGTGGCGCGACAACTGGGCGGGATCCAGCTTCACCTGCAGGACAGGCTGGCCGACAAGGCGCTCGGCGGACGGATTCGACGCGCCCGGAATGCCGCGCAGGACTTCTTCGACCCGCGCGGACAGCGTCTTGAGCGCCTCGTAATCGTCCCCGATGACTTTCACGCCGACGTCGGTCCGGACTCCGGCGATCATTTCGTTGAAGCGCATCTCGATCGGCTGGGTGAACGAAAAGTTCATGCCGGGAAGCGGCTTGAGAGCGCGGTCGATTGCGGCGCGAAGTTCTTCCTTGGAGCGCGCCTTCTTCCAGCGCTCGCGCGGTTGAAGGATGACGAAGAGGTCGCTCACCTCGATCCCCATCGGATCGGTCGCGACTTCGGGAGTTCCGGTCCGGGTCCACACCGTCTGGATCTCGTCGGGGAATTCGTCGAGCAGAAGTCTCTCGATTTCCGTCGAGAATCGGGCCGATTCTTCGATCGAGACGCCCGGGAAACGCACCGTGTTGATGACGATCGAGCCCTCGTCAAGCTTCGGGACGAAGATCGCGCCGAGCTTTCGCGCGAGCGGAATCGTGCCGAAGACGACGATGAGGGCGCTTCCGAGAACCAGCACGCGGTGATCGACCGCAAAACGCACCGCGGGGCGGTACAGGCGCTTGAGCCCCGCGATGATCCAGGGTTCGTGCGGGACGCCGGCGCCGCGACGGAGCAGCAGGCTTGCGAGCACGGGCATGAGCGTCAGGGACAGGACCATGGAGCCGAGAAGCGCGAAGATCACGGTGAGCGCCATCGGCCGGAACATTTTCCCTTCGACCCCGACGAGGGCGAGGACCGGCAGGTAGACGATCATGATGATGAGCTCGCCGAACATGGTGGGCTTACGGACCTCGCTTGCCGCCTCGGCGACAATTTCTGTCACGGGGCGGCCGGTCTTGTCCTCCTGGAGATGTCTCACCGCGTTTTCGACCATGATCACGCTCGAGTCGACGATGAGCCCGAAGTCGATGGCCCCGAGCGACATGAGGGTGCCGGCGATGCCGAGCGTCAACATGGCGGGGAACGCGAAGAGGAGCGACAGCGGGATGGCGGCGGCGACGATGAGAGCGGCTCGGAAATGCCCGAGAAAGAGGAAGAGGATGGCGACGACGAGGATCGCGCCTTCGACGAGGTTTCGGCGGACCGTATCGAGGACATGGTCCACGAGCTCCGTGCGGTCGTAGACGACGCGGACGCGCGTTCCCTCGGGGAGCGTTTTCTGCACCTCTGCCATCCGGGCTCGCAGCCGCGAAGCGACGACGTGGCTGTTTTCGCCCATGAGCATGAATCCGAGCCCGAGGACGGTTTCGCCGGTTCCGTCGGCCGTGACGACGCCGCGCCGCTGGACGGTCCCGACCAGGACGTCCGCCACGTCCTTCACGCGCACGGGCCGGCCGTCGTGCGAGCGGAGCGTGATGCCGCCGATTTCATCCGGGGTCGAAGTGAGCCCGATTCCGTGTACAAGCAGGATCTCGCCCGATCCCGCGGACGCGCCGCCTCCCACGTTCAGGTTCGAGCGCTCGAGCGCTTCACGCAGATCCTGAAGCGTCGCGCCGTGCTTGATGAGGCGTGCCGGATCGGCCACGACCTGGAACTGCATTTCGAACCCGCCCCAGGCGTTGACCTCGGCGACGCCTGGAACCGCGAGGAGCTGCGGCTTGATGACCCAGTCGTGCGTCGTGCGGGCGTCGGTCACGTCGCCGTTCGGGGCCGTGACGATGTAATGGTAGATCTCGCCGAGCCCGGTCGCGACCGGTCCCATTTCCGGCCGTTCGATTCCCGGCGGCAGCTCGACCGACTGCATCCTTTCGAGGATCTGCGAGCGCGCCGACCAGACGCTGGTGCCGTCCTCGAACACCAGGGTCACCTGCGACAGCCCGTACTTCGACATCGAACGCACCAGCCGGAGACCCGGCATGCCGCTCATCACCGCCTCGACCCGGGCGCTGATCTGCTGCTCGACCTCGACCGGCCCGAGCCCCGGCGCGACGGTGTTCACCTGCACCATCACGTCCGTCACGTCGGGAAACGCGTCCAGCGACAGACGCTGGAACGCCGCCGCGCCGAGAAGCGCCAGCGACCCGCAAAGAAGGATCACCATCGCCCGGTGGCGGAGGGAGAAATTGATGACGGCGTTCAGCATGTCTTTCGACTTTCACCTTTCATTGGGATTTGGGGTTGGAGTTGGAGTTAGGGTTTGTCCTGGCCGTTTTTCGCGCCGCCGACGGCGGAGCTACTCCTCCGGGCATCACCCCGCCCCCATCTGCCCCTTCATCGCCTCCGTCTTCAGCAGGAAACTCCCCGTCGTCGCCACCTTCTCCCCGGCGACCAGCCCTCCCCGCACTTCGAACCCTCCGTCGAACGCCGCTCCGGTCTCGATCTTTCTCGCCTGGAACACGTTCGCCGTGGTTTCCACAAACACCAGCAGGCAGTCGCCGTCGTTCTGCACCGCCTCGCGCGGCACCAGCAGCTTGGCTTCCGCCGCCTTCACCGTGATCTCCGCCCGCCCGAACATGTGCGCGCGCAGCAGACCTTCGACGTTCTTCACTTCGGCATACGCCTTCACAGTCCGCGTCTCGTCGTCGACCGCCCCGCCCAGCGCCACGACCTTCCCCGCGAATTTCTTCCCCGGAAACGACTCCAGCAGGAAGACCGCGCGCTGTCCCGGCGCCACCCTCGTCAGGTCGCTCTCCGGCAGATCGATCGCGACCCACATCTTCTCGGTCGAGGCGATCTCGAAGAGAGGCTTCTCGGGGGAAGCTGCCTCTCCGACGACCGCCGAAGCGGCGACCACCGTCCCCGCGAATGGAGCGGCAACCACCAGGGAAGCGGAGACGTCCTTTCCTTTCTCCACTTCCGCCACCTGTTCCTCCGAAAGACCGAGCCCGCGCAGCCGAAGCGCCGCCGCCTGCACGCTCAGCCGAGCTTCTTCGAGCACCGTCCGCGCTTCCAGCTCGTCCTTTCCCGCAACCAGGCGCTTCTCGAAAAGCTCCTTCGTCTTCGTGTACAGCTCCTGCCGCAGCTCGCGCGCAGCGACGGCCTGAAGGTGCGCCGCCTTCGCCTGCGACAGCTCGGCCGACTCGACGATGGCCAGCGGTGTCCCGGCCTCGACCTGCTGGCCGAGCGCAGCCGCCACGGAACGCACGACGCCTCCAAGCCGCGGCCCGACGCGCGCCCACGACGACGGCACGTATTCCGCCTCGGCGTTGCCGCGGGCGACCTCAGCGATCGGACGGGACTCGATGGCCGCGGTGAGAACTCCGGCGCGTTTCGCCGCCCCCGGTCCCAGCTCGATTTTCACGAGCGTGTTCGGGCACTCCCCCGCCTTCGGCTCTCGCATGCGGGTCACGACCGTTCCCCCTCGCGCCAGCTTCGGGTTGCACTTCTCGCATTTCGACAACTCAACCTGGTGCGGGTCGCACCAGTCCGTCCCGTGCGCGGGCGGCCCCTCCCAGGGCAGCCGCCCGTGACCGGCGGTCCACGCAAACGCCGCGATCAGCGCCAGGAAGACCACCCCCGTCAGGATTCCGGACTTCATGGAAGGCTCCTTGTTTCTGCTGACAGACAAATTCCTTGAGTCGACCAACGTGCGCGAGCAAGTCGAACCGTCATTTCCCCTGGCAGTCGTCGCACAGCTCCGATTCCCCGTTGTCGCCCTTCTCCCACCCGCAGTCCGTGCAGTACGCGTACGTCACCCACTTGTCGCCGTCCTTGACTTCGTACTTCCACACCTCGATGTACTGCGCCTTCGCATACGTCCAGCCGTGAATGCGCACCTCTTTTCCCTTCAGCTTTTCATTCGTGATCACGCCGTGACCGTGCACGTTGTCGACGATCGACCAGAGCTTTCCGTCGCTGTCCTTGAGGCCCTGGGCATGCTTGCTGTGAAGCGTGCACTGGGCGTCGGCGCCTTCCTTTTCGAGTTCGCAGCCGAGGCAGACAAGGGTTCCGGCGGTTGCAGCGAGCTTCTTGAAGTCGTGCTTCTTCTTCGCGTCGTCGCCGGCGAGGACGGCGAGGGGGAGCACCAGCAGGGCGATGCAGAGCGTCTTCATGGGAATTCTCCGTTTGGGGACTATGTGAAGAGAGTTTTTGCGTGAATGATGTATCTACGGAGTGCCAGCGGCGGCGCTTAGCAGCGCAGCGGCAAAGGCAGCGGCGGCCCCAACGATCCTGGGCCGCCGGCCGCGAAGGTCTCCTCCGCGGCAATCGCTTCCAGATGTTCAACCGCGCCCGTCTCTGCGGGCAACGCCGTCACGGGATTCAGATCGACCTGCACTCCGCTGGCCATCGGCGCCAGCCCGTCCACGCATCCGCCGCATTCCGGCGCCGCGGAAATGCCCGGCCCCGGCTCGACTCCGCATTCCTCGCAACAGGACACCGGCTCCGGATGCGCTATCTCCCCGCAACACGCGTCCTCGCTCCACTCGTACTCGGCGTGCCCGTCGCTCCCGACGCAGAGCGCGACCGCCGAGGTCATGAGGACCGCGAGGAAGTGAAGTGCACAGGCGCTGATGGCGAGGATCTTCAAGGGAAGTAATTGTAGCACGAGGGAGCTGCCGCTTCCAGCCCGACCTTCGACTACTCCCCGACTCCCTGGAGAAAACCCGTGACCACGTCGCAGAACTCCCTCGGCGCCTCGACGTTCGACAGATGCCCCGCTTCGGCGATCTCCGCAAACTTCGACCCCTTGATGCGTCCCGACATTTCGCGCATTTCGCCGGGCGGGGTGATTTCGTCCCGCAAGCCGCACACGCACAGCGTCGGCACCTCGATTGTCTCGAGCAGAGGCGAAGCGTCGGCGCGAGCGCCGAGGCCCAGCAGCGCCGCCGCGATCCCTGCGGGCTTGTTGGCCAGGATGATGTCGCGCACGAACGCCTTTGCCGCGTCGGAAGCTTTCGCAGACAACAGCTTCGGAAGCATCTTTTCCACGGCAACCGCCGCGCCATCCTTCAGCACCTCCGCCGCAAATCCCGCACGACCCGCGCGCTGCGTCTCCGAGTCCGGCGCCGACCGCGTGTCCGCCAGCACCAGCGCCCTGACCCGCGCCGGATGCCGCTTCCACAAAGCAAACGCGACGTAACCACCCATCGAGCAACCGCAAAAGGCCGCGCTCCTGATCCCCAGAGAGTCGAGCGTCTCCACGACGTCGTCCGCCATCTCCTCCATCGTCGCCGTAGCCGCGACCGCCGTCCCGCCAAAGCCGCGCAGATTCATGGCGACGACCAGGTTTCGCTCCCGCAGCCGCGCGAAATTCGCGTCCCACATCAGCGCCGAGAGGGGGAAGCCGTGAAGGAGAACCAGAACCGGTCCCTCACCGCCGGCCTTGAAAAGCAGTTTCACCGTTCCCTCCCCTCATGACCGCCTGAGAAAAAGGGCCGTTCCATCGCCGGGCTTGGCGGGTTGGGAAGCGCGCGGGTCGCGCGGGAACT
>WSZJ01000024.1 GCA_009773755.1 Planctomycetota bacterium
TCGACGAGGACCTCTGGCGCGCCGTTGCGGACGACGAGCCGGAGGAAGCCGTCGAAGAGGCGATCCCCGAGCCGGAGGAAATCGAGCCGGTCGAGGAAGAACCCGAGGAAGTGGAGCCGATGGAAGTCGCGCCGATCGAAGACCGGCCGGCCAAGCCTCGCGTCGCGGCGCTGCGCCGCGATCCTGTCACGCGCCGCCTTGTTCGCGGCTCGCAGCCCGGAGGGGCCGGCACGCGGCGCGTCCTGCGTCGTCCCCCGCCGCCTCCGCAGCAGGTCCGCCCGAACAAACCCGCTTCCCGCGTGATCGGCATTCGGGTGACCGGGGTCGACGGGGTGGAGGACGCGGAGCCGCCCGAAGAGGATGAAGAGCCGCCGTCCGGGCCTCCTCTCAAGGACGCGCCGCCGCCGCGGAGACCGCTGGGGCGCCGTTAGCCGTCTCAAACAATTTCCGCCCGGTTCCGTTCATTCTGCCGGGGAGGCGCAATTGCGTGGACTGGCCCCGGCTGCTATAACCCTTCACCCGTGAACGACACCACAACCGCCGCCATCGAGGCCCACGGCCTCACGAAGCTCTACCGCGACTACTACGCGATCCGCGACGTGACGTTCAGCGTCCCGCGGGGCCAGATCGCGGCCTTCCTCGGGCCGAACGGCGCCGGGAAATCGACGACCATGCGCATCCTGACCGGGTTCATGGCGCCCAGCTCCGGCGTCGCGAAAATCTGCGGCTTCGATGTCGCGACCGACCGGCTCAAGGCCGCCGAAAAGCTCGGCTACCTCCCCGAGAACGGGCCCCTGTATCTCGAAATGACGCCTCGCGGATTGCTCCGGTATTTTGGAAGCGCCCGCGGCATGTCCGCGGACCGGCTCGCGTCGCGAATCGAGTTCGTCGTGGAAAAATGCGGGCTGGGGAGCGTGCTCGACAAGCCGATCCGCAAGCTGTCGCGCGGATTCCGCCAGCGCGTCGGCATGGCGCAGGTGATGCTGCACGAGCCGGAAGTCCTGATCATGGACGAGCCGACGAGCGGGCTCGACCCGAACCAGATCCGCGAGGTGCGCAAGACGATCCGGGAGTTCGCGTCGACGAAGACCGTGCTGCTCTCGACGCACATCCTGCAGGAAGTCGAAGCGATGGCGGACCGCGTGATCTTCATTCATGAGGGGCGGATCGTGTTCGACGGGCCGACCGCGGAAATGAAGAAAGAGCAGGCGACCCTCGAAGCGTTCTTCCACGCGAAAACGGGGGTCCCCGTCTGATGCGCTTCCGCGTCATCTGGGCCGTCCTGCGCCGCGACTTCACGGGCTACTTCACGAGCCTCACGGGGTACGTGTTCATCACGCTCTTCATCGGCATGTGCTCGTTCCTGCAGTTCTGGCAGGACGAGTTCTTCAAGAACAACCTCGCTAACCTCGCGACGCTGAACGAGCTGTACCCGGTGCTGATGTTGTTCATCGTCCCGGCGATCACGATGAGCGCGTGGGCGGACGAGCGGCGGCAGGGCGTGGACGAGCTGCTCCTCACGCTTCCCATCACGGACTTCGAGCTCGTGGCCGGGAAGTACCTGGGCGCTCTCTCCATCTATACGGTGTCGCTCGGGTTTTCCCTGACGCTGCTCGGGTTCCTCTCCTGGCTCGGCCGTCCGGACGCCGGGCTGATTTTCGCGAACTACTACGCCTACTGGCTCCTGGGCGCGGCTCTTCTCGCGATAGGCATGGTGGGCTCGGTCCTGACCGACAACCTGACGGTCGGGTTCATCCTCGGTTCCGTGCTCTGCGCGGTCCCCGTTTTCATCGAGCGCGCGGGCCGGCTGCTGGGAGGAGTTCTGGAGAAGTGGTTCGAAGTTCTCGGCGCGACGCCGAAGTTCGAGGAGATGACCCGGGGAGTGGTCCCGGTTTCGGCGGTTCTGTACTTCCTGGTGGTCGCCGGTGTCTTCTTCTACATAAACCTCGTCCTCGTCGGCAGGCGCCGCTGGCCCCCGCAGTCCTTCCGGATCGGCCCGGGCTTCGAGTTCAGGACCTACTCCGCCCACCTGGGGCTCAGGGCGACGGCCGCCCTGATCGCGGGCATCAGCCTCGTCACGCTCGTGGGCCGGGCGCACGTGCGCGCGGACTGCACCGCCGAGGGACTTCACTCGCTGTCGAAGACGACGCGCGACATCGTCGAGAAAATCGACCCGGCGAACCCGGTTTTCATCCAGGCGTTCGTGAGCCGCAAGGTCCCGCGCTCGTATGTCGAGACGCGCGAGAATCTGCTCAACCTCCTCCGGGAGTACGCCGCCCTCGGCGGCGAGCGAATCCGCATCAACATCGTCGAGGCCGAAAAGTACACGGACTCCGCCCGCGAGGCCGAGGACCGCTTCGGCATCCGCCCGATCCAGCTCACGCAGGAATCCGGCGGCCGCTCCGAAACAACCGATGTCTTCCTCGGCGTGGCCGTGACCTGCGGAGCCGACGAGGTCGTCACGCCGTTCTTCTTCCGCGGCCTCCCGATCGAATACGAACTGACACGCTCCATCCGCGTCGCTTCTCGCCCCGTCAAGTCCGGCGCGGCGGGCGCGAAGGGGAACCGCCTGAAAGTCGGCATCCTCGAAACCGACGTCAAGCCATTCGGCGGTTTCGACATCAATACCATGCAGTCGCAGCCGGCCTGGGAACTGGTGGATCCTCGCTCACCGAGCCGCAGATGCACCAGCTCCTGCTGTACATCAAGAGCAACAAGCCGACGCTTCTCCTCGACGACCCGATGCCGTGGTCGTACCAGGGGAGCCCCGCGAGCGAAAAGCAGAAGGGCGGCAACCGCAACCCCTTCAACCAGGGCGGGCAGCAGCCCGAAGCGAAGGGAAACGTCAACGAGCTCATGATGCTCTGCGGCCTGCGATGGGACACCGCGGAGATCGCCTGGGACACGTACAACCCGCACCCGGATTACGCGACGCTCGATCCGGAGTTCATATTCACGGGTTCCGGAAGCGGCGCAAAGGCCGCGTTCAACGCCAACGAACTGACGACTGCGGGGCTGCAGGAAATCGTCTCGATCTTCCCCGGCTGCGTCGAGCCGAGGGGCACGCCCGGCGTGAACTACATTCCGCTCCTCTCAACGGGCAAGAACTCCGGCGTCCTGCGCTTCGACGAAATCATGGAGCGGAACTTCATGGGCTCGCGTATGAAGCCCGATCGCCGCCATGTTCCGGGAGGCCGCGAGCTGACCCTGGCCGCCCGCTGTTCCGGAATGGTCAACGTCATCTTCGTCGCCGACGTCGACTTCATTTCGCAGGCGTTCTTCAACATCCGCCGCGAGAACCGCGAGACGCTGGAGCTCGACAACGTCACGTTCTTCCTCAACTGCGTCGACCAGCTCTCCGGCGACGAGTCGTTCATCGAACTGCGCAAGCGGCGCCGCAAGCACCGCACTCTCGAGCGGCTCGAGTCGAAGGAGCGCGTGTTCGACGAGCAGCGGCTCAAGGACGTGAAGGAAGCGTCGGACGCGGCGGAAAAGAAGCTGAAGGACGCGAACGACCGGCTGAAGGAAGCGGTGGCGGAGATCGACAAGCGCACGGATCTCGACGACGAGACCAAGCGGCAGATGATGGATATGAAGCGGCGCGCCGAGCAGACGCGGGTCGACGAGGAATCGAAGCGGATCCAGGACGAGAAGGGGCGCGCGATCGAGAAGGGCCGCGCGTGGGCGAATTCCGAGATCAAGAAGATCCAGGACCGGATCCGGTGGATGAGCACGCTCCTGCCGCCGATCCCGCCGCTTCTGATCGGGCTGGTGGTATTCTTCGTGAGGGCCGCGCGGGAACGGGGGATGGCCCGCGGGGATCGCTGGGTCGGGGGAAAATGAGGAACCGACGATGAACGATTTCGCGAAAACAGGGATCGCCGCCTCGGCCGCCGTCGTGCTCGCCTCCCTTGCCGCGCTCACCGCGCCCGGCGCCGTCAAATCCACAGATTTTGGCGAGCAGGGGCAGCTGTTCTTCCCGGAATTCAAGGACCCGCTCGCTGCGACCTCGCTGCAGGTGGTGGAATTCGACGTCGTCACCGCCGCCCCGTCCGTCTTCAAGGTCGAGTTCAAAGGCGGCAAGTGGAAGATCCCTTCTCACCACGACTATCCCGCCGACGGCAAGGACCAGCTGGCGAAAACGGCGACGAGCCTGCTGGGAATCCGCAAGGACAAGCTGCAGAGCAACCGCAAGGAGGACCACGCGGCGTGCGGCGTGCTCGATCCCGAGGAGGCCGGCGGGGATGGAAAGAACAAGGGGCGGCGGGTGACGCTCCGCGACGCCGCGGGCGCCGCGCTCGCGGATCTGATCATCGGCAAGAAAGCGGACGACGAGGGGAAGAAGTACTTCGTTCGCGTCCCCGGTCAGTCGCGCATCTACGCCGTGAAAATGGAAGTCGACCTCTCGACGAAATTCGGCGATTGGATCGAGACGGACCTGTCGAAGATCGAGCCTTCCACCGTGTGGCGCATCACCCTCGACAACTATTCGGTCGTGCAGAACGGGCCCTTCCTTGAACCCACGGAACCGAAAATCGATACGTTCGAAAAGTCGGGCGACGAGTGGAAGAACGAGGGAGTGACGGCGACGGAGGAAGTTGACGTCAAGGTCATCGGCGACATTACCGGGACGATTGACGATCTCAAGATCCTCGGCGTCCGGCGCAAGACGCCCGCGATGGCCGCGGCGTTCCGCGGTGAAGGCTCGAAAATCACGAACGCCGACGTGCAGGATCTCGCCGACAAGGGCTTCTTCTACACGCGCGAAGATCTCTTCTCCAAAGAAGGCAACCTGATCATTGAGTGCGAGGACGGCGTCGTGTACGAAATCCGCTTCGGCGCGGTCTTCACGGGGACCGGCATCGAGATGGAGGCGGGCGGTGGCGACGCGAAAAAGGACGAGAAGAAGGACGAGAACAAGGACGAGAACAAGGACGAGAAAAAAGACGAGAAGGCGCCCATCGCCAGCGAAGCCCGCTACCTCCTGATCGTGGCGCACTTCAACAAGAAGTCCGTCAAGCCCGAGAAAATGGAGGACCCGCCGAAATCCTGGAAGCGAATCAGCTCGCGGCCATGGACCGCGTGGCGCATCGAGCAGGAAGCGGAGGAACGCCGCAAGGAATACGACCGCGCGTTGGCTGAGTATGCGAAGACGCTTGCCGAGTCCAGCAAGCGCTTCAACGAACGCGCCACCGCAGGCGAAAAGCGCGCGAAGCAGCTCGCGGACCGCTTCGGCGACTGGTACTACGTGGTGGGTGCGGAGTCGTTCGCGAAGCTGCATGTGAAGCGGAACGACGTGGTGAAGAGCAAGAAGGAGCCTGAGGGGCCGAAGATGCCTCCTGAAGAAGATCCTGAAAATCATGAAGGCCACGGCCACGAGAAGAAATAGGCGGGCCGGCGGAATTGCGTATGCGTGCGTCCTGATCGCAGGCTGTTCCCCCGCCTATGTTCTCCAGCAGGCCGGGGGGCAGCTCAAACTTCTCGCGGCGCGGCGGCCGATCGAGGAGGTCATCGCGGCTCCCGCGACTCCCGCCGCCGCGCGCGAGCGGCTCCTCCTGATTCGCGAGGCCCGGGCCTGGGGCGAGCGCGAGATCGGCCTCAAGCACACCGATTCGTACGAGACCTACGTCGACCTGCAGGGGAAGCCGGTCTCCTGGCTGGTGACGGCCTGCCCGCCCGACTCGCTCGAGACGGAATCATGGTGGTTCCCGGTCGTCGGACGCGTCCCCTATCTGGGGTTCTTCGACCTCGACGACGCGCGCGCTGAAAAAGAGGATCTCGAAGCGAAAGGCCTCGATGTCCATGTCCGCGCCGTTCCCGCCTACAGCACCCTGGGCTGGTTCGCCGACCCCGTCTTCTCGACCTTCATCCAGTGGCCCGCATACCAGGCGATCGACACCATCTTCCACGAGACGACGCACGCCACCCTCTGGATCCCGGGAAGCGCTTCCCTCAATGAAGCTCTCGCCGACGTCGTCGGGGAAGCGGGCGCGCGGAAGTTTCTCTCGGAGAAATTCGGCCCGGATTCGCCACAGCTCGTCGCCTTCGAATCGTCCCGCGCCGAGAGCGCCCTGTTTCACAAGTTTGCCCTGGATCTGAACTCCGCTCTCCTCGCCGCCTATGCGCTCGACCTGCCGCGGGCCGAAAAGCTCGAGTTCAAGTCCGCGATATTTCGCAGCGGACGCGAGCGCATTCGCGCACTTCGCGACCGCTTCACCAGCCGCTATTACCGCGAGTTCGACCGGCTCGAATGGAACAATGCGCTTATCGCGTCGATCGCGGTGTACCGCGAGGAGGAAGGGAAGTGGCGCGCGGTGCTGGACTCGAAAGGAGGCGACGTGCGCGCGCTGCTTATGGAGGCGAAGGCGATCGCGGGAGAGTCCGACCCGAAGGCGGCGCTTGCGGCGGCTGCCGCGAGGGCCGCTTCACGCTGACGACCCCGGTTTCTTTCCCACGCTGACGCCGGTCGTCCCGCCCTCCGGCGGTTTCCGGAAGACCCGTGTCTGAATGCGCATATCCGTATCCACCACCTGGTCCATGAAGCCGGGCGGGATCGTCTTGCGGAAGTACCATGCGAGGAGCAATCCGGTCCCCGCCAGGAGAAACATCAGCACGGGGTAGCTCCATTTCCACCGGAGCTCCGGCATGAAGTCGAAGTTCATTCCGTAGACGCCCGTGATGAGAGTGAGGGGCATGAAGATGGTCGTGAAGCGAGTGAGTTTTTCCATGACGCGGTTCATGCGGTTCGAAATTTCGGCCAGGCGGTTCGCGCCCATCGCGGCGTGTCCCTCGAACGCGCTGGTGAGCAGCTCCCGGTGAATCTCGAGTTCGGTGAGGATCCAGTACAGTTCGTCGTGCGTGCCGCGGAGGCGAAGCGCCGTCGTGCCCGCGGCGAGCTTGAATTCCTCCTTGGCGAGGCGGTGAATGACTTCCCGTTGCGGAACGAGCGTGCGGCGGAGGGCCACGACGGAGCGCCGGAGAGCCAGGATCCGGCCGAACGGGTCTGCTCCCGAGCGCCTTTCGAGCATCGACTCTTCGAGCACGTCGATTTCCTTCTCCAGGAATTCGACCATCGGGAAATAGCGGCTCGTGATCTGCTCGACGACCTCGGCCAGGAGGCGGCCCGGCCCGTCGCGCAACAACTCTTCGTTTGCCATGAGCTTGCGCTGCACTTCGTCGACGCTGGTGGAGGCGTCCGTCCTTACCGTGACGAGCCAGTTCTTCGCGAGCACGAAATCGATCTCGCGCAGGTTCATTTCGCGCGTCGCCTCGTCGAACTGGACCCGATGAAGCGTGACGAGGAGGTAATCGCCGTAATTCTCGACCTTGGGCAGGACGGTGTGCTCCCGGCATTCGTCGACCGCGGTCGGGTGAACGCCGAACGGCTTGCGGAGCAGCCCGATCTCGGCCGGGGTCGCCGCCTCCATGTCGACCCAGAGCACCGCGTCCTCGCGGGCGATGATTTCCGCGAATTTTTCGCGCGGCGGGTCCTTGAGCAGACCCGTTCCCGGGATCCAGGCGAAGGATTTCAGCACAATTCTTCTTCGACCCGGGGCGCGCTTCAGCTTGAACCCCGAAGGCCAGGAGCGCGATGAAGTGAGGCGGGAGCCTCCCTCGCAAGTTCGTGGCATGTTAGGCGGGGAGTGCGGCCGTGAAGCGCGGATAATTCCCTTGACGGTCCCGGGGGTCGTCGCAATAATCCCGCTCCCTTTTGGTGCCGGAACAAGGGGAGCATCGCTTCGCCTCTCGCTCAGGGCGAGAGGTGTTTTGTTGACGTTGACGGGCTGGCGTAGCTCAGCTGGTAGAGCACTTCCTTGGTAAGGAAGAGGTCGTGGGTTCGATTCCCATCGCCAGCTTTACCGGGTCCGTGCGGCAATTTTCAAGGTCAAAAGGAGAACTTCGATGGCGAAGGAGAGCTTCAAGAGAACGAAGCCCCACGTGAACGTGGGCACGATCGGCCACATCGACCACGGCAAGACGACGCTGACTGCGGCGATCACGATGGTCTGCTCGGCCGCCGGCCGGGGCAAGGTGAAGTCGTATGCGGACATCGCCAAAGGCGGCACGGTGCGCGACGAGTCGAAGATCGTGACGATCGCGATCTCGCACGTCGAGTACGAGTCCGAGGGGCGGCACTACGCGCACATCGACTGTCCCGGTCACGCGGACTACATCAAGAACATGATCACGGGAGCCGCGCAGATGGACGGCGCGATCCTCGTCGTGTCGGCGGCGGACGGACCGATGCCGCAGACGAAGGAGCACGTCCTGCTCGCGCGCCAGGTCGGCGTGCCGCGGATCGTCTGCTTCCTCAACAAGGTCGACATCGTCGACGACCCCGAGCTGCTGGACCTCGTCGAGCTCGAGATCCGCGACCTTCTCGTCAAGTACCAGTTCCCGGGGAACGAGATCCCCGTCGTGCGCGGCGCGGCCCTCGCGGCCATGCAGAACCCGACCGATCCCGCGGCGAACAAGTGCATCCACGACCTCCTCAAGGCGCTGGATACCTACATTCCCGAGCCTGTCCGCGCCAAGGACAAGCCGTTCCTCATGCCCCTCGAGGACGTTTTCTCGATCAAGGGCCGCGGCACGGTCGCGACCGGCCGTATCGAACGCGGCCTGGTCAAGATCAACGACGACGTCGAGATCATCGGCTTCGGGAAGGAAAACCGGAAGTCGGTCTGCACCGGCGTCGAAATGTTCAACAAGATCCTCGACCAGGGCGAAGCCGGCGACAACGTCGGCATTCTCCTGCGCGGCGTTGAAAAGGACGAGCTGGAGCGCGGCATGGTCATCTGCAAGCCCGGCAGCGTGAAGCCGCACACGAAGTTCAAGGCCGAGGTTTACGTGCTCAAGAAGGAAGAAGGCGGTCGCCACACGCCGTTCTTCTCGGGCTACCGCCCGCAGTTCTACTTCCGCACGACCGACGTCACCGGCTCCGTGAAACTGGACGCGGGCGTGGAAATGGTCATGCCCGGCGACAACGCCCAGTTCAACATCGAGCTCGGATCGCCGATCGCCATGGAAGAACAGCAGCGCTTCGCCGTGCGTGAAGGCGGCAAGACCGTCGGCGCGGGCGTCGTGACGAAGATCCTCGAGTAAAGGACAACCATGCCGCCGCGCGAGCCCATGTTCCTGGAATGCACGGAGTGCGGGACGAGGTACTACCGCACGACGAAAACGATGTCGACGCTCAAGCAGGGCCAGAAGATCGAAAAGATGAAGTTCTGCCCGAAGTGCAGGTTGCATCGGGTTCATAAGGAAAGAAAGAAGTAAAGCCGGGGAAGCAGGCCCGGGGCATGCCCCGGGCGCACTTCGAGTAAGAGAGGCTCTTTACAGGGCTGTAGCTCAATTGGCTGAGCAGCTGATTCCAAATCAGCCGGTTGGGGGTTCGACTCCCTCCAGCCCTGCCAAGAACATCCCGCCCGGACCTTCCGCGACGCGGTCGGCCCGGGCTAGCTTTCGGTAGAGGCCATGGCAGACGCAACGAAAAACGTGGAATTGAAGTACTACAAACCCGGACAGGGCACCTGGGCACGCTGGACTGCCGGCGTGCTCCTGGCGCTGCTCGTTCTGTTCGGCTCCCACTCCCTGTACCTCTTTCCCGGAATGAACAAGTACGCAGGGGCACAGGCACAGGTGCAGGGGCGGACCTGGTGGGGGTACCAGATCATGAAGATCCTTCCCGGCATCAAGGAAGGCCTGACCGTCGGCCTCGTGATCTCTTCCCTGGTTTTCCTGGCGGGATGTCTCGGCGTGTACCTCTTCGTGGTGAACCACAAGCGGCTCGCCGATTTCCTGATCGACACTGAAGCGGAGATGCACCGCGTTTCGTGGCCGCAGCGGCACGAATTCGTGGGGAGTTCGATCGTGGTATTCGTGTCGATCGCCATCATCGGTACCTTCGTCACCGTCGTCGACGTGGTCTTGAGAGCCCTGCTTCTCAAGACCGGACTCCTGGGGGGCTAGCGCGATCGTGGCGAAACAGTGGTATGTCGTGAGAGTTCAGAGCGGTCGCGAGGACAAAGTGCGCGATTCGCTGGAGCGCAGGGTGAAGGCGGCAAACCTGGATGGCGTGATCACGCGCGTCCTGGTGCCGAGCGAGAAGGTGACGGAGATCAAGTCGGGCAAGAAGCGGGTCCGGGACCGGAAGCTGTACGCCGGGTACCTCCTGATCGAGGCGGATGCGGCAACGGGAGACGTGCCGGAACAGGCGTGGTATCTGGTGAGAGAAACGCCGGGGATCGGCGACTTCCTCGGCTCGAAAAAGCCGGTGCCGATGGCGCAGCACGAGGTGGACAAGATCCTGATGACGTCGACGGCAAGCGCGGACAAGCCGAAGCTGGTGATTAACTTCGCAAAGGGCGACAGCGTCCGGATCAAGGAAGGCGCGTTCGAGAACATGGACGGGATGGTGGAGGAGGTCATTCCGGAGAAGGGGCTGGTCCGGGTGACGATCACGATTTTCGGGCGGGCGACGCCCGTGGAGCTTGAGAGCTGGCAGATCGAGAAAATCTAAAGGCAGTGGGTAGTTGGTAGTGGGTAGTCGGTAGGGAAGGCCGCCCGATCGGTGGCCGTTCCTACCCCCTACCTCCTACCCACTACCCCCTGAACAGGTCGGTGCTGGGGAAGACACTTCCCAAAGAGCACCATCCCGACAAGGAGAGGTCCGATGGCCAAGGAAGTGACGGCGAAGGTCAAGCTTCAGTGCCCGGGCGGGCAGGCGACGCCCGCGCCGCCGGTCGGCCCCGCTCTGGGTCAGCACGGCGTGAACATCGGCGAATTCGTGAAGAAGTTCAACGACGCCACCAAGAAAGACCCGGGGACGATTTATCCCGTGATCGTGACGGTTTACAAGGACCGGACCTTCGATTTCATCCTCAAGTCGCCGCCCGCCTCGGTCATGCTGAAGAAAGCGGCGGGCATCGTGAAAGGCGCCGCGACGCCAAGCAAGGAGACGGTCGGAACGGTGACGTGGCAGCAGTGCAAGGACATCGCGAAAGCCAAGCTTGCCGACATCAACACCGCGGACCTGGAAATGGGCGCGAGGATGGTGGCGGGAACGGCCCGGTCGATGGGCGTAAAGGTCGAAGGAATTCCGGCTAAGAAATAGATCCTTAATCGTCGGTAGTAGGCCCGGGGCATGCCCCGGGCGCACTTCTTCTAAGACGCAGTTTTCGATTTGTCTTCGGGCGGATGCCGAGCCGCGGCCCGAAGATTGGCGACCTCTCCGGAGGCAGCGGCCCGGCAGGAGACGCGGATGAAGAAGCACAGCAAGCGGTACCGCAAGAACGCCGCGCTCGTCGACGCGAAGAAGCGGTACGACGTGGCCACGGCGGTCGGCATCCTCAAGAAGTTCGAGGGGATGAAGTTCGACCAGACCGTGGACGTGTCGTTCGCACTTCTGCTCGACGTGAAGAAGGCCGAACAGGCACTTCGCGGCGCCGTCTCGCTTCCGCACGGCATCGGCAAGGCGCGCAAGGTGGTTGTTTTCGCCGAGGGCGCGGACGCCGAAGCGGCGCTGGGGGCGGGGGCGGACGAAGTCGGGTCGGACGACCTGGCCAAGAAGGTGGAGGGCGGCTGGATGGACTTTGACGTGGCGATCGCCGTGCCCGCCATGATGAAGAAGATCAGCCGACTGGGCAAGGTGCTGGGTCCGCAGGGCAAGATGCCCAGTCCGAAGAACGGGACGGTGACCGAAAACGTGACGCAGGCGGTCCGCGAGTTCAAGGCCGGCAAGATCGAGTACCGGGCGGATGCGGGCGGAAACGTCATGGTCGCCGTCGGGAAGGTGTCGTTCCCGCCGGAGAAACTGAAGGACAACGTGTCCTTCATTGTTGACCACATCCGGGGGGTCAAGCCGGCAGGCCTGAAGGGGAACTACTTCAGGAAGGTCGTGCTCTCAGGAACCATGACTCCGGGCATCGTCCTGGACGTTCAATAAGGAGATTGAAGAATGTCCAAGGCGATCCGCACGCGGATGATGAAAGAGGTGACGACCCGGTTCAAGGGGCCGCTCGCCGGGGTGTTCATCGATTTTCGCGGGCTGGACGGCAAGGCGGCGGACTCGCTTCGGAAGGAGCTGCGCGCCGCGAAGATCGAAGTGGACGTGCTGAAGAACTCGCTGGCGGTCCGGGCCTTCAAGGATCTGGGCCTTTCCGGGCTTGAGAAGACGCTCGAGGGGATGACGGCGCTCGTGCACGGGCCGGACCCCGCGGACGTCGCCAAGAAGCTCTTCGCCTGGAAGGAGAAGAACAAGAAGCTCGAGATCAAGTCGGGGATCCTCGAGAACAAAGTCTTGAGCCTGGCGGAAGTCAAGCAGCTCTCGACGATGCCGAACCGCATGGCTCTTCTGTCGCAGCTCGCGGGCCTGATCGCGCAGCCGATGACGGACATCGCAGGCTGCCTGAACGCGCTGTTGCAGGACACTGCCGGGCTGTTGAAGGCGCTGGAAGAGAAGAAATCAAAGGAGGGCGGCGCGCCGTAGCCCCTTGTGAGCGAAGCGAACGAAGGGGCGAGGCCCTGAGCGAGCGAAGCGAGTCGAAGGGCGGAGGCGTGGCGTCCTCGGACAACTTTCAAAAAACCTGGTGTGACATTGAGGAGAACTGAGATGGGCGACGTGGCTGGCGTGATGAACGGCGTGAAGGGTCTGTCGGACGAGGAGCGGAGCCAGGTGGTGCTGGAGACGATCGCCAGCGGCTCGGTGATCTGGCTTTCGAACCTGAAGAAGCAGTTCGAGACGAAGTTCGGCGTGACGGCGGCGGTGGCGATGGCGGCGGGCCCGGCGGCTGCCGGACCGGCGGCGGCTGCGGCTCCGGAAGCGCCGACCTCGTTCGACGTCATCCTGGAGCCGAGCACGCCCGACAAGAAGATCGGCGTGATCAAGGTCGTCCGGACGATGACGGATCTCGGGCTGAAGGAAGCGAAGCAGCTCGTGGATGAGGCGCCCAAGACGCTGAAGACGGGCCTCTCGAAGGAGGACGCCGAGAAGGTCAAGAAGGAGATCGAGGCGGCGGGCGGAGTGTGCAAGATCAAGGGTAGCTAGGAATACCGGCGCGCCGGGGCGTGTCAGACGTCCCGGCGCGACGTTTCTTAACGCGAAGACCTGCCGTGGAGCCGGCGTGGTCCCCGCTTTCAACGCGGGGGAAGCCGGAGTAGGCGGGCGCTCGCCGCGGGCGACAGTGACGGCGTAGCTGCACGTCAGGGACTGCGGTCCCCGTGTCTCTCAAGGGAGCCTCCATGGACATCCGGCCGGACATTCGGAATTTCGGGAAGGTCGGCGAAGCCGCACCGATCCCGAACCTGGTCGACATCCAGACCAGGGCGTACGACCGCTTCCTTCAGGCGGAAGTGCCGCCTTCGAAGCGGGAAAAGACGGGGCTGGAAGCGCTGATTCAGGAGATTTTTCCGATCCCGTCGTACGACGGGTCGAGCGAGCTGCAGTATCTCGGGTACGAGTTGCGCCCGCCGAGGTACTCGCCGGACGAATGCCGGCGGTTGCGGCTGACGTACGGCGCGCCTCTGAAAGTCCGGATGCGGCTGCAGAAGGCGGAGCCGATCGAGGAGGACGTGTACCTCGGCGAAATCCCGCTGATGATCGGCGGCGGCGAGTTCATCATCAACGGCGCCGAGCGCGTGATCGTTTCGCAGCTCCACCGGTCGCCCGGGATTGATTTCTCGGAAGAGAAGACCGGCGACAAGAAGCTGCACTCGTGCTGGATCGTGCCGGAGCGCGGGAGCTGGATCGAGCTCAGCGTCGGCAAGAAGGAATCGCTCTACGTCAGGATCGACCAGAGCGGCAAGATTCCCGCGACCACCTTCCTCCGCGCGATGTCGCCCGACTACTCGACGAATGCCGACCTTATCCGTCTTTTCCACGAGACCAAAAAAATCAAGATCGGCAAGGATCCCGAGCAGCTCAAGGGAAAATTCCTGGTCGACCCGATCGTCGACGCTGAAACGCAGAAAGTCCTCGTCGAGCCGGGAAAGGAACTTCTCGACGGGTCGATCAAGATCATTGCGGCGCGCCTCGACGAGATCAAGGAGGTCGAGGTCATCGAGAAGCTCGACGATCCCAGCCTCGTCAACACGCTGGGCGAAGATCCGACCCGGACTCACGAAGAGGCGCTGCTCAAGATCTACGCGCGCCTCCGTCCCGGCACACCGCAGCAGCTCGATCGCGCCAAGGCGCTCTTCAATGAGCGCTTCTTCGACGCCTCGCGCTACCGCCTCGGCCGGGTCGGGCGGTTCCGGCTCAACCGCAAGTTCGCGACGGTGAAGGGTCCGGAGGACCAGGTCCTGATGAAGGAGGACATCGTCCACGCGATCCAGTACATCATGAAGATGCGCAAAGGCGAGGGGCATGCGGACGACATCGACCACCTGGGAAACCGCCGGGTGCGGACGATTGACGAGCTGGCGGCGGAGGAGATCCGCAAGGGATTTCTCCGGCTGCGGAGGACGATCGGGGAACGGCTGAACCTGGACAACCAGGAGCAGATCACGCCGCGGAGCCTGATCAACGCGAAGACGGTGTCGAGCGCGATCGAGTTCTTCTTCGGGCGGGGCGAGCTGTCGCAGGTCGTCGACCAGACGAATCCGCTGGCGCAGCTCACGCACGAGAGACGGCTCTCGGCCCTCGGCCCGGGCGGGTTGAACCGCAAGCGCGCGGGGTTCGAGGTGCGCGACGTGCACATCTCGCACTACGGACGCATCTGCCCGATCGAGACGCCGGAAGGGACGAACATCGGCCTTATATCGTCGCTGGCGATCTATGCGACGATCGACGAGTACGGGTTCCTCATCACGCCCTACCGCGAGGTGAAGAACGGGAAGCTGATGGAGAAGGTCCTGATGCTGCGCGCGAACGAGGAGATGGACAAGATCATGGCGCCGGCGGACCTGAAGGTGGACGGCAAGGGGCACATCGTCGATGAGAAGGTGATCGCGCGCGTGAACGGCGAATTCATGTTCGTCGCGCGTGAGGACGTGCACTACATGGACGTGTCGCCGAAACAGATGACCGGCGTCTCGGCCGCTCTCGTCCCGTTCCTCGAGCACGACGACGCGAACCGCGCCCTGATGGGTTCGAACATGCAGCGCCAGGCCGTGCCGCTTCTCATCACGGAAGCGCCGATCGTGGGCACCGGGATGGAGAAGTACGTCGCCGAAAACAGCGCGATGGTGGTGGTGGCGAGGAAGGCCGGGACGGTGACGTTCGTGGACGCCGAGAAGATCACGATCGACGACCGCGAGTATCCGCTTCGCAAGTTCGTCGGCCTGAACGAGCGGACGTGCCTGAACCAGCGGCCGATCGTGCGGATGGGAGAGAAGGTCGCGAAGGGGCAGGTGATTGCGGACGGCGCGGCGACGTCTTCCGGGGAGCTTGCTCTCGGGAAGAACGTGGTGGCGGCGTTCATGTCGTGGGACGGGTACAACTTTGAAGACGCGATCATTGTCGGCGAGAGCCTGATCAAGGCCGACAAGTACACTTCGATCCACATTGAAGAGTTCGAGATCGAGATCCGGGAGACGAAGCTGGGCAGGGAGGAGTTCACGCGGGACATTCCGAACGTGAGCGAGAAGCAGCTGCGGAACCTGGGCGAGGACGGGGTGATCCGCATCGGGACGCGGGTCAAGCCTGGCGACATCCTGGTGGGCAAGGTGGCGCCGAAGTCGAAGTCGGAGCTGACGCCGGAGGAAAAGCTGCTGCACGTGATCTTCGGGCGGGCGGGCGAGGACGTGAAGAACGACTCGCTGGAGGTGCCGTCCGGGGTGGAGGGGATCGTGCTGGACGCGCAGAAGTTCTCGCGGAAGGTGAGCCTGAGCGAGAAGGAGCGCGAGGAAGTCCGCAAGGAGAAGAAGAAGATCGAGAAGGATTTCGAGACGCGCGTGCAGGAGCTGCTCAACGAACTGATCAAGGAGATCAAGCCGACGGTCGGGCGGGGCGTGCCGGCGTCGCTGGAGTTCGGGGCGAAGACGAACGGCGCCCGGGACCTCAGGGAGCTGCGCGACCGGCTGGACGTCGAGCGTTGGGATTTCGACAAGCCGAGCGAAAAAAACAAGATCGGCGCGACGATCCGCGAGTTCTTCCGGAAGTCGGAAGTCTCCGAGAACGAGAAGGAGCGCAAGGTCAACCGCCTGGAGCGCGGCGACGAGCTGCCGACGGGCGTGCTGGAGATGGTGAAGATCTACATTGCGACGAAGCGGAATCTGTCGGTCGGCGACAAGATGGCCGGCCGCCACGGGAACAAGGGAGTCATCGCGCGGATCATGCCGGACGAGGACATGCCGTTCCTCGCCGACGGCACGCCGGTCGAGATGGTCCTGAACCCGCTCGGAGTGCCGAGCCGCATGAACGTCGGGCAGATCCTGGAGACGCACCTCGGGTGGGCCGCGCGCAAGCTCGGATTCCGGGCGATGACGCCGGTATTCGAGGGCGCCACGGAAGAGGAGATCGTGGAGCTGCTCGAGCAGGCCGGGCTCGCCACGGACGGCAAGTCGGTCGTCTACGACGGCCGCACTGGCGAGCACTTCGACGAGCGCGTCACGGTCGGCTACATCTACATGATGAAGCTGCACCACCTCGTCGACGACAAGGTTCACGCCCGGGCGACGGGACCGTACTCGCTCATCACGCAGCAGCCGCTGGGCGGCAAGGCGCGGTACGGCGGACAGAGGTTCGGAGAAATGGAAGTCTGGGCGCTCGAGGCGTACGGGGCGGCCAACATCCTGCAGGAGCTCCTGACCGTGAAGTCCGACGACGTGGACGGCCGCACGAAGATCTACGAGTCGATGGTGAAGGGCGAGAACACGCTGGAACCCGGCACGCCGATGTCGTTCGAAGTTCTCACGAACGAGATCAAGGGCCTCGGGCTTTCGCTGAAACTCGAAAAGAGAAAGGGGATCTAACGAAATGGATCTCTTTTACGATCGAATCAACGACTACTCGGCGGTGACGATCAAGCTGGCGTCCCCCGAGGAGATCCGGAGCTGGTCTTACGGCGAGGTCAAGAAGCCGGAAACGATCAACTACCGGACGTACAGGCCCGAAAAAGACGGTCTCTTCTGCGAGCGCATCTTCGGTCCCGAAAAGGACTGGGAATGCTTCTGCGGGAAGTACAAGGGCATCAAGTACAAGGGCATCGTCTGCGACCGGTGCGGCGTCGAGATCACGCTCTCGCGCGTCCGGCGCAAGCGCATGGGGCACATCAACCTGGCCTCGCCCGTGGCGCACATCTGGTTCTTCAAGACGATCCCCAGCCGCATCGGGACGCTTCTCGGGATGAAGACGAGCTCGCTCGAGCGCGTCGTGTATTACCAGGACTACGTGGTGACGGTGGTGCGCAAGAAAGGCTGCCCGCTCAAGGAGAAGCAGCTGCTGTCTGAAGAGCAGTTCCGCGAGTTCAAGGAGCAGTACGGCGACGACTTCGAGGCCGACATGGGGGCGGAAGCGGTCAAGCTTCTCCTCCAGGGGATGGATCTCTCGACGCTGTCGGACCAGCTCAGGAAGGACCTTAAGAAGACGGCGTCGGCGCAGCGGCAGAAGGACATCATCAAGCGCCTGCGGCTGGTCGAAATGCTGCTCGCGTCCGGGAACAAGCCGGAGTGGATGGTGCTGGACGTGATCCCCGTGATCCCGCCCGACCTCCGCCCGCTCGTTCTCCTCGAGTCCGGCAACTTCGCGACGAGCGACCTGAACGATCTCTACCGCCGCCTCATCAACCGCAACAACCGGTTGAAGAAGCTGCTCGACCTGAACGCGCCGGAAGTCATCATCCGCAACGAAAAGCGCATGCTGCAGCAGTCCGTCGACGCGCTCTTCGACAACAACCGGTGCCGCCGGCCGGTGCTCGGCTCGAACAACCGCCCGCTCAAGTCGCTCACCGACATGATCAAAGGCAAGCAGGGGCGGTTCCGCGAGAACCTCCTCGGCAAGCGCGTCGACTACAGCGCCCGCTCCGTGATCGTCGTCGGCCCCGAGCTCAAGCTGAACCAGTGCGGCCTTCCCAAGAAGATCGCCCTGGAGCTCTACCAGCCTTTCATCATCCGCCGGCTGCGTGAAATGGGCCGCGCGGACACGATCAAGTCGGCCAAGAAAATGCTCGAGCGCCGCGACGAAGGCGTGTGGGACATTCTGGAAGAGGTCATCACGGACCACCCGGTCCTCCTCAACCGCGCTCCCACGCTTCACCGCATGGGCATCCAGGCGTTCGACCCCGTCCTCGTCGAAGGCAACGCCATCAAGATCCACCCGCTCGTCTGCGCCGGCTTCAACGCCGACTTTGACGGCGACCAGATGGCCGTCCACCTGCCGCTGTCGTGGGAAGCGCAGGTTGAGGCGAAGACGCTCATGATGTCCACGCAGAACATTTTCAGCCCGGCGCACGGGAACCCGATCATCGCGCCGTCGCAGGACATGGTGCTCGGCGTCAACTACCTCACCGTCCGCCGTCCGGGGACAGACAACAAGATGGCCGACAACCGGAAGCCGTTCTCCTCGATCGAGGAAGCGCTTCTGGCCTACGACGCCAAGAAGGTCAAGATTCACGATCCGATCCGTGTCTGCATCGGCGACAAGCGCGAGGTCTGGAACAAGCGGGACACGGTGGAGAAGTCGGAGGGATTCGGCCGGTACGTCACCACGGTCGGGCGGATGCTGCTCAACGATGTTCTGCCTCCCGGGATGCCGTTCTACAACTTCGAGATCGACAAGAAGGGGATCCAGGCGGTGATTTCGACGTGTCACCGGCGTCTGGGGAAGGAGCCGACGCTGAAGCTGCTGGACGACCTGAAGCAGACGGGGTTCAAGGCGGCGACGCTGGCGGGGCTTTCGATTTCGACGTCGGATTTGCGTGTTCCGACGCGCAAGCCGGAGATCCTGAAGGCGGCGGAAGACGAGGTCTCCCGGATCGAGAAGAACTACCAGAAGGGCGCGATCACGGAGGGCGAGCGGTACAACCAGATCATCGACATCTGGACGACGGCCCGGGAAAAGGTCGGCGAAGCGATGATGCTGGAGATGAGGGAAGACATCCGTGACGGGAAGCACGTGCTGAACCCGATTTTCATGATGGCGACGTCGGGCGCGCGGGGTTCGGTGGACCAGGTTCGTCAGCTGGCCGGCATGCGCGGCCTGATGGCGAAGCCCAGCGGCAAGATCATCGAGACGCCGATCAAGGCGAACTTCCGGGAAGGGCTGAACGTGCTCGAGTATTTCTCCTCGACGCACGGCGCCCGCAAGGGCCTGGCCGACACGGCGCTCAAGACGGCCGACGCCGGCTACCTGACGCGCAAGCTGGTGGACGTGGCGCAAAACGTGGTCATCAACATCCAGGACTGCGGCACGATGAACGGCATCACGAAGTCGACGGTGTACAAGGGCGAGAAAGTCGAAGTGTCGCTGTCGCAGATCCTGCACGGCCGCGTCGCCCGTGACAACATCGTTGACATCGTCACCGACGAGATCGTCGTCCGCGAAAACGAAGTCATCACGGACGAGATCGCCAAGCGGATCGAGGCGCTCGGCTACGTGAAGGTCCGCGTCCGGAGCCCGCTCACCTGCGAGGCTTCGATGGGGATCTGCGCGCGCTGCTACGGAATGGACCTTTCGACCGGGCAGATCGTCGAGGAAGGACTGGCCGCCGGGATCATCGCGGCCCAGTCCATCGGCGAGCCCGGCACGCAGCTGACCATGCGCACGTTCCACATCGGCGGCGTCGCTTCAAAGACCCTCGAAGAGTCCCAGATCGTCGCCAAGACCAACGGGACGATCCGGTACAGCGGCATCCGGGTCGCGAAGGCGCGCACGGGCGAGTTCATCGTGCTGAACCGGAACGGCGAAGTCCTGATCAACGACGACAAGGATCGGGAAATCGAGAAGTACACGATTCCCGCGGGAGCCGGGATCAAGGTGGAAGACGGGGCCAAGATCAAGAAGGGCGCCCTGCTCGTCCGCTGGGACCCGCACAACATCCCGATCCTGGCCGAGAAGGACGGCGTCGTGCATTACGAGGACATCGAGAAGGGCAAGACGATGAAGGAGGAAATCGACGCAAAGTCGGGCGTGCGTCGAAAGGTCATCATCGAGCACAAAGGCGACCTGCATCCGCAGGTGGTCATCAAGGACAAGGCAGGAAACATCCTGGGATCGTACGTCGTCCCCGAAAAGGCCTTCATCGAGGTCAGCCAGGGCGACGAAGTCCAGATGGGCGACATGCTCGCCAAGACGCCGCGCGAGATCACCGGAACCCAGGACATCACCGGCGGCCTTCCTCGAGTCACCGAGCTGTTCGAGGCCCGCAAGCCGAAGGACCCCGCCGTCATCTCCGAAATCGACGGCCTCGTCGAACTCGGCGAAAAGCGGCGCGGGAAGCGCACGATCCTGGTCAAGAACGAAGAGTCCGGCCTCGAACGCGAACACCTCGTCCCGCACGGCAAACACCTGCGCGTCCACCGCGGCGACAAAGTGCGCGCCGGCGAAGCCCTGGTGGACGGCCCGCTCGTCCCGCACGACATCCTGAGGATCAGCGGCGAAGAGGCCGTCCAGGTCTACCTCCTCCGCGAAGTCCAGAACGTCTACCGGTCGCAGAGCGTGTCCATCGACGACAAACACATCGAGATCATCATCAGCCAGATGCTCCGCAAGGTGAAGATCCAGTCGTCGGGCGACAGCGAAATGCTCCCGGGCACGGTCATCGACAAGTTCCGCTTCCAGGTCGAAAACGGCAAGTTCGAGGAGAAGGGGAAGAAGGGCGCAACGGCCAAGCCGCTGCTCCTCGGCGTGACGAAGGCCGCTCTCCAGAGCGAGTCGTTCATTGCGGCCGCTTCCTTCCAGGAGACGACAAAGGTCCTTACCGAGGCCGCGCTGGCGGCGCGCCGCGACGAGCTCGTGGGCCTGAAGGAGAACGTGATCCTCGGGCACATGATTCCGGCCGGTACAGGCTTCCGGCAGTACGGCGCGATGAGGGTGAAGAAGAACGTGGCGTTGCTTAAGGAAGGGGATCAGGTCATGTAGAAATCACCCGGCGGCTGCTCCTAACAGGGGCGGCCGCCGGAGAAGGACCCTTTCCCTTTCCCTTTCCCTTTCCCTTTCCCGCGTGGGAGCGCCGATCCTCCTCCCACTCGGGAAAGGGAACGGGAAAGGGAAAGGGGAATGCCAAACCCAGTCTTTCGCCTTGTATTCCCCGGGTCGGACAGCTAGATTTTCCGCCCCTTCTCACAGGAGACGTTCCCGCATGTGCCCCACCGTCAATCAGCTCGTCAAGTTCGGCCGCCGGTCGAAGCACGCCAAGAGCAAGTCGCCGGTGCTTGAGAAGTGCCCGACGAAAAAAGGCGTGTGCCTGCTCGTCAAGACGATGACACCGAAAAAGCCGAACAGCGCGCTTCGCAAGATCGCCCGCGTCCGGCTGTCGAACGGCCGCGAAGTCACGGCCTACATTCCGGGCGAGGGCCATAACCTGCAGGAGCACTCGATCGTGCTCGTGCGCGGCGGCCGCGTCCGCGACCTGCCCGGCGTGCGGTACCACATCATCCGCGGCGTCTTCGACTGCGGCGGCGTGGATGCGCGCAAGCAGAGCCGGTCGAAGTACGGAGCCAAGAGACCTAAGGCTTAGGAGGCTGGCAGAGGCCCCTTCGACTCGCTGCGCTCGCTCAGGGCAGGCTGGCGAAGGCTGGCGGAGGCTGGCATTACCGTCGTAAGTCGTGCCCCCTGAACGGGGGCGCCCCGGCGACGGGGAGAACTGGCGCGCGAAACAAACCGCCGCCGAAAAAGGAGACTCATGGCCAAGAAGTTCAAGTCGTTCGAGAAGCTGCTCAGGCCCGACCCGAAGTACAAGAACCGCGTGGTCGGAAAGTTCATCAACTGCCTGATGTACGACGGGCACAAGGTGAAGGCGCAGGGGATTTTCTACGAATCGCTGAAGGCGATCGAAAAGAAGGTTCCCGGAGTCGATCCGCTCGAGGTGTTCACCAAGGCGATCGACAACATCAAGCCGCTCATCGAAGTCCGCTCAAGGCGCGTCGGCGGCGCGACGTACCAGGTGCCGGTCGAGGTCGCCATGAAGCGCGCCCAGTCGCTGGCGTTCCGCTGGCTGATCGGCGCCGCCCGGAAGAAGAAAGGGCGCCCGACGTATCTCCGGATGGCGGACGAAATCACGGCCGCGTACAAGCGCGAAGGCGAAGCGATGACCATGCGCGAGAACGTGCACAAGATGGCGGAGGCGAACAAGGCGTTCGCGCATTTCGCCTGGTAAACCGGACCTGAACGGACCATTCCGGGGCGGGCCCATCGGCCCGCCCCTTTCTTTTTGCGCCCGGCCCCGCGCCTGCCGGGAAAGCCTACACTGGTGAGGTCCCCAGCAAGTGCCGGCTGCCATGAACGAATCACCCGCGTCGTCCGAACCTCTCCACAACGCCGCTTCCCTGCAGTCGCGATTCGACAGGATGGGGGACGCGCTGAAGGGAATCCGGGCGGCGGAAGCGGCGGCCGACGCCGCGCGCCGGTTCGCCGAGGCGATCATCGAGACGGTGCGCGAGCCGCTGCTGGTTCTCTCCGCGGACCTCCGGATCATGTCCGCCAACCGCGCGTTCTTCGAGACCTTCCGGGTCCTGCCTGGGGACACGATCGGCTGGTACCTGTATGAGATTGGCGACCGGCAATGGGACCTTCCGGAGCTGCGACGTCTCCTCGGGGAAATCCTCCCGCGCGACTCCCACTTCGAGGACTTCCTCGTCGACCATGACTTCGTCGGCGTCGGGCGGAAGACGATGCTCCTCAACGCGCGCAGGATCCTGGAGCCGCGCGAAGAGCGGGCGACGATTCTCCTGGCGATCGAGGACATCACGGCCAGGAGGCGAGCCGAGGAGAAGCTGGTTGCGGCCGCGATCACCGATCCGCTCACCGGCCTCTTCAACCGGCGCGGGCTTTTCGAGCGCGTGCGGCACCTGGTTGCGCGCGGGCGACAGGCAGGCGAGCGCTTCCACCTGCTCTTTCTCGATCTCGACGACCTGAAATCGATCAACGACCGGCTGGGGCACGAGGAAGGCGACCGCGCGCTGACGGATGCTGCCGGGGTCCTGACGGCGACGTTCCGGGAATCGGACGTGATCGCGCGCATCGGCGGCGACGAGTTCGTGGTGGCGCCGGTCGGGTCCTCGCAGGACGACGGGTGCGCGGCAGTCGTGCGCCTGCAGACCGCGCTGGACCTGCACAACCGCGACGCCGGGCGCGCCTTTCAGCTGTCAATGAGCGCAGGGATCTCCGTCTACGACCCCGCAATCGACCCCAACGTCGGGAAGCTCATCGCGCAGGGGGATGCGGCGATGTATCGCGTGAAGCGCTCCCGGCACGGCGCGTAGCGGGGAGGGCTACTTCACCTTTACGCCCGGCGGCGCGATCGGCTTTCCCTTCGAGTCCAACGTCTCCAGCACCTCGAAGTCGCCGCCCTTCACCTTCTTCAGCCCGCCGATGTCGTCGTCGTTCCAGCGCTTGTCGGGGCAGCCGGTGAAAAACCAGTCGCTGCCGTTGTCGGCGAGGATGCCGCCGTGTTTCTTCAGCGCTTCGAGCACGACCTTCGCCTGCTTGCCGAAGCCTTTGGTTTCGAACGACGCCTTGAGGCGGATGCGCATCCCCATAGGCGGGAGATCGGCGTCGTCGCCGCGTCCGGCGTGGTGCGTCGCGGGGAACCAGTATTTCTTCGCGGATTTCTGGACGGTGAAGCGGATCGCGTGGTCGATCACGCCGCGCTCGATTTCCTCGTAGCGGACGAGGCCTGGGAAGATCGCGAGCCCGGCGGCGTCGGCGGAAGTCCAGCCGTCCTTGCGCGTGTCGTTCGAGCGCAGGTCCCAGATAGCGCCGGAGCCCGCCTTCCAGCCTTTCTCCTTCCCCTTTTCGCACGGCAGCACCTGCCACAATTCGTAGAGCATCATGCTGTCGCGGTCGATCATCAGGATGTGCCGATCGCTCCCGGGATCCGCGTCCGGCCCGCCCTCGATCGGCGGGTTGTCCGGGATCGGGTACGGATCTTTGTCCGACTCGTCCCCGTACTGCCACTCGAGGATCTTCTGCTTCTTCTGCTTCGCCGTCACCACCACGTACGGTATCCCGTACTTCGTCCCCCAGTCCGCGTGCATCGGCTTGTCCGCGCCCGCGTTCGCGATGAACTTCGGCGAGTCCGGGTGAACGCGGAAGCGGCTCACGTCCCAGTGCCACGGGTTGTCCGCCGGGAACACCTGGAACTTCGGGCCAAGTTCCTCGTTGTCGGCGAGCGCCGCGGCGGCGAAGAGGACGACAACCGCAGGGGGGAGAAAGCGCTTCATTTCGTTTTTCCCGTGCCGACGACCTCCTGGAGTTTCTTCGGCGCGGGGTTCGAGGACTTGAGGTCGGGGTGCGCTTCGAGGTATCGCCCGAATTCGCCCTCATCGACGAAGACCTGGTGAACGTTCAGGCACTCCGCGCCGGCGGAGACTTCGAGCGCCAGCACCACGGCGGATGCAGGCTCCGACTCGATGCGGCCTTGCTTCGAGCGAAATGTGACCCACTTCCCGTCCACTCCGGACACGGCGCGCATCGTCCAGTCGCCTGCGGGAAGTCCTTCCATGATCGGGCACATGAAGCAGCGGTACTGTTTCCCGCGCCCGCTTTCCCCCTCGCGCAGCACCCGGACCTCGGGGCCGTCGGCGACGGGCTTGCCGCACATCGGGCAGTTCCCCGCGTCCGGTGCCGGGGAGGGGGAGGAAGAGCAACCGGCCATGATCAGGGCGGCGGCGAAGGCGAGGAGTTGTTTCATCTCCCCAGTGTAACCCGCGGCGAGCGGGGCGTTTTGCTGGTTCAATCGTGCCATGGCTGCGGAACGGCTGGCGGTCGTGGGCGGCGGCATCGTCGGGCTGGCGACGGCGCGGGCGCTTCAGAAGCGCCTCAACCGCCCCGTCGTCGTCCTCGAGGCGGAGACGAAGGTCGCTTCGCACCAGACCGGCCACAACAGCGGCGTCATTCATTCAGGGCTGTACTACAAGCCGGGGTCGCTGAAGGCGAATCTCTGCGCGGAAGGCCGCGAGGCCATGTTCTCGTTCTGCCGGGAGCACGGGATCGAAGCGCCGCGCTGCGGGAAGCTCGTCGTGGCGACTTCCGGGGAAGAGGTGTCGCGACTCGCTGAGCTGGAGGCCCGGGGCAGAGCGAACGGCCTTGCGGGTGTGAAGCGGATCGGGCCGGAGGAGATGCGCGCGATCGAGCCGGCAGTGGGCGGCATTGCGGCGTTGCACGTGCCGGAGACCGGCAAGACCGATTTCATCAAGGTGTCGGAAGCGATGGCGGCGGACATTCGCGCCGGGGGCGGTGAAGTTCGGACGAGCGCGAGGTTTATGCGGGCGAAAGTCGAATCCGGGGGCGTCGCGATCGAAACCACTGCGGGCCGCGTCGATGCGCATCTCCTCGTCAACTGCGCCGGCCTCCAGTGCGACCGTGTCGCGCGCCGCTGCGGCGTGAGCCCGCCGATCCGCATCGTCCCGTTCCGCGGCGAGTACTGGCGCCTCGCCGGGCCGGGCGCCTCACTCGTCCGCCACATGATTTACCCCGTCCCGGACCCGCGCTTCCCGTTCCTCGGCGTTCATTTTCTCCGCCACCTCGACGGCGAAGTCACCGTGGGCCCCAACGCGATTCTCGGCCTCGCGCGCCACGGCTACCGGCGCTTCTCCCTCTCCCTGCGCGACGCGTTCTCCATCGCGCTGTTTCCCGGTTTCTGGCGCCTCGCACTCCGCCACCCCGCGACCGGCGTCCGCGAATTCCTCCGCTCCCTCTCCCGCCGTGCCACCGCCCGCGCCGTCCGCCGCCTCGTCCCCGCCGTCCGCGCCGCCGACCTCTCCTACCACGGCTGCGGCATCCGCGCGCAGGCCGTCTTCCCCGACGGCCGCCTCGCCGACGATTTCGTCATCGAGGAAGGCGAGCGCATGGTGCATGTCCTGAACGCCCCGTCGCCCGGCGCGACGGCGTCGCTTGCGATCGGGAGGCACATTGCGGAGATTGCGGCGAAGCGCCTCCCTTAGCCCTCGGGGCCGATTACCAGAATTTCCACCAGGGTTTTGATGGTTTCTCCGCTCCCTCCGTCTCCCTCCTGCCGATGTCGTCGGTGTGCCCGACGCCGGTCGCGTAGGCCCCCAGCACGGCATCGCGGTCGGCCGCGAGGTCGAGGACCTTTTCGATCTGCGGGTCATACGTCCGGAATCCGCCCTGGCTCTGAAGCACTTCCAGGTACTCCCAGATTTCTCCCATGACGCGCCTCGCCGCCTGCTCCTTGTGCCAGTACGGTACCGTGACCGCCGCGGTGTCGTCGTAGAGCGTGATTTGAATTCCGTTGCCATCGTCGGGCCCGTTCAGCTCGATGGGCTGCCATTGACGCCGCGCTTCTTCCGCCGCTTCCCCCAGCGCGTCCGCCTCTTCTTCATCTTTGAACTCAGACAGGCCGGGGTTCGCCTTGCGAAGCGCCTCCGACATCGCCTTCTTGCGTTTCTCACCCTCCGGGTCCTTTGCCCCGGGACTCGCGTTCTCTGAATCGTCTTCCAGGGAGGCGAGCGCCGCCTCCGTGAGGTCCTTTCCGGGCTGCGGGCGGAACAGGTGCAGGTCGTAGCTCATGGTTTTCGCCCCGGATTCTACTCTCGGCCGCCTCCGTCAGGCGCCTTCTCGCTGGTCCGCCCGCATCGACGTCGCCCGGCTCTCTCCCTTGCTGTTTTGCCGTTCACTCCCGTCTCCCGACTCCCGTCTCCCATCCGTCTTTTCAAGCCACCGACAGTCCTCGACCACAAGCGATGGCACCTCGAAATCCAGTTCCACCTTCCCGCGCAGCACGAACGGCTTCGTGTGCGTCAGCCGCTGGCAGAATTTCGCGTAGGCGCCGGGGAAAAACGTCGTCTCGTAGATCGCGCTCGTGTCCTCGAACGACACGAACTCCATCGGCTCGCCTTTCTTCGTCTCGACGACCTTGCCGGTGACCCACCAGCCGATCATCGTGACGCTGCGGCCGGCGTGCGCGGCGAGGTCGCACCCCTTCACGAAGTCCATTCCACCCAGCTCGCGCTCGTACATCGCCAGCGGATGCTTCGACATCAGGAAGTCGAGCGTCTCGACCTCCTGCGCGAGCATCTGCTGCTCGGTGTACGACGGGGGGCGGGGAAGCGCTTCCTGCGAAGTACCGAACAGGTCGCCGGTCGCGGGCTTCGGCGCGGCGCTTCGCCAGAGGAGCGCGGCGCGCGACAACCCGCCCGCCAGCGAATCGAGCGCGCCGGCGCGGATCAGCAGCCGCGTGTCCGCGGCGTCGAGGCGGGCGCGCTTCTGGAAGTCGGCGAAGTCGCGGAAGGGGCCGTCCCTGGCGCGCGCGGCGAGGACTTCCTTCAGGGCATCCTCGCGCAGCCCCTTCACCTGCATCAGCCCGCACCGCAAGGTGTCGTGGACGCCGGTCCACTCGCGGCGGCTGGCGTTGACGTGCGGCGGCAGGACGCGCAGGCCCATGCGGCGCGCTTCCGAGACGTAAGCGAACGTCGAGTAGAAGCCGCCCTGGTTGGAGATCACGGCGGCGATGAACTCGGCGGGGAAGTGGGTTTTGAGGAAAGCGCTCTGGTAGGAGACGAGCGCGTACGACGCCGAATGCGGTTTGCAGAACGAGTACCCCGCGAACGATTGGATCATGTCCCAGATTTTGTCGACGGTGGCGCGGTCGACGGAGCGGGCGGCGCAGCCTTCGTAGAAGCGGCGGCGGTAGTCCTCGAGTTTCTTGCCGTGGGATTTCTTCGCGAGGACTTTGCGCAGGTTATCGGCGTCGGCGGCGCCGAATCCCGCGAGGGCCATGGCGACCTTGGAGACGTCCTCCTGGTAGGACATGATCCCGTACGTTTCGGCGAGGAGTTCGCCGAGGACGGGGTGAAGCGGCTCCCACGACCCGCCGCGGAGGCGCCGGATGTATTCGCGGATGAACGAATTGGCGGCGGGGCGGATGATGGAAGAGTGGATGACGAGGTGTTCGAAGTCGCCGGCGCGGGTTTTCTGCTGGAGCTGGCGCATGGCGGGGGACTCGACGTAGAAGACGCCCATGGTGTTGCCGTCGCGGACGAGGTCGACGGTGGCGGGGTCGAGGTGGGGTTTCCAGCCGGGCGGGTCGACGACGGTGCCGTAGTTTTCTTTCGCCGCGCGGATGGCGTTGCGGATGACGGCGAGCGAGCGGTTGCCGAGGAGGTCGATCTTCACGAGTCCCATTTCCTCGGACCCGTCCTTCTCCCAGTGCACGACGGGGACGCCCTTCGCCGCCATCTCGCACGGCACGCGCGCGCTCAATTCGTCCGGCGCGAGCACCACGCCGCCGGGATGCACGCTCAAATGCCGTGGCGCGCCAAGCAACCGCCGCGCCAGCCGGAAAATCTCCGGCCACGGTTCGCGCGGCTGCCACCCGCGGAACATCGGGTGCTCCGCGATGTCGTCGAGCCCGCCGCCGTCCCAGAACCAGGGCATGCGCGAGGTGACGCGAAGGATCTCGGCCTCGGGCAGGCCGAAGACTTTCGCGGTTTCGCGGAGAGCCATGCGCGGGCGAAACAGGACATGGTTGCAGATCATTGATGCACGAAACGACGTTTGTGCCGCGTTAGCCTGCTGGCCTTCGATCGCAGGCTTCGCGCCGGCTGAGTCGGGAGACGGGAGTCGGGAGTCGGGAGTGTCCTGGGAACGGGTGTTCGGCGTCGGCCATGCCGGCTCTCCCGACTCCCGACTCCCGACTCCCGACTGCCGTTCTCCGTTCCAGTCGCGCAGCAACCCTTCGATGACCGCATCCCTCTCGTCCCACGCAAAATCGATATCAATGTCCGGCGGATCCACCCTGCCCTCATTGAGAAACCGCTCGAAGAAGAGGTTGTGCTCGATCGGGTCGACCTGCGTGATCCCGAGGCAGTACGCGACGATGCTCGCGGCGGCAGAACCCCTTCCACAGATCCGCGGCGCTCTTCGCGCAATATCGCGGACGATCAGGAAATACGCGGTGAAGCGCTTCTCGCGGATGAGCTGCAGCTCGCGCTCGACCCGGCGGCGCACCGCTTCCGTGATCTCCCCGTAGCGGCGGCGCGCGCCGGCCCAGGTTTCGGACTCGAGGAGGGCTTCCGGATCTTCGACAGGGTAGGTGGGAAAGACGAGGGAGCGGTCGGGAAAGAAGCGGCACTCGCCGGCGAGGCATTCGGCGTTTTCCATCGCGCCGGGGACGTGGGCGACGAGCTTGCGGATTTCGGCTTCGGGTTTCAGCCAGGCCTCGGGCGACACGATCTCGCCGGGGGCGAGCGACGAGAAGGTCGCGTTGCCGTCGATCGCGCGCAGGAGGCGGTGGACTTCCCATTCGTCCTTCTGCGCGAACCATGCGTCCGGCGTCGCGACGGGCGGGAGGCCGAGCGTGAGCGCCGAGGCCGCGGCGTGCGGCGCGGTGGCGCGGACTTCGACGTAGAGGTCGTCGCGGCCGCGTTGGAGCAGGGGCGCGAGGACGTCGACGCAGTCGGTGAGGACGGCGAGGCCTTCGCGGTTGCGGGCGAGGGCGCGGGTGAGCGAAAAGGCGGGATCGATATGCCGGGCCGTGATCGTGCGGCAGAGCGTCGCGTACCCCGCGGCGTTTTTCGCGAGCAGGACGGCGCGCTCCCGCTTCATGGAGATCTCCGCGCCGACGATCGGTCGCACTTCGTGCTCCTCGCACGCATTCAGGAATTCAGGCAGCCCATAGAGCCCGTCGCGGTCCGTCAACGCCGCGGCGCGCGCGCCGTTCGCTTTCGCGGCGCGGACCATGGCGTCGGGGGATGAAGCGCCGCGGGAGAGTGAGAACCAGGAGTGGAGGTGGAGCGGGGTCATGGGGTGGACAAAATGTTAGCTGTTTGTTAGCTATGCGGCCATTCGAATGCGCAGGGGACTTGCGGGCGGCGAAGAAGTATGTTTAATAGGATCAGTAGGATTCATATCAGGAGTTCAGCCCATGCCCTCCGCTTCGACCGCTTCCCTCGAATCCCAGGTTCTCGAATGGGTCCGTAATTACACCGGAATGAGCCAGCACATTCCCGTCGCGACGCTTGTGGAGTACGCGCGGCTCAAGGGAATCGACGACAAGGCTCTCGCGAGAACCGTGCAGGATCTCGTCCGGTCCGGCCGGCTCCGACGCACCCACCAGGTCCACCCCGGGCGCGGCGAAGACATCCGCGAGGACAACACCGGGTCCCTGGCGCTGCCGGAGTCAGGCCGCGCGCGGGTTCCCGCCGCAGACCAGCTCAACGTCCGGATCCCGCACGCGCTCCGCCACGCCCTGGCCGCCGAGGTCGGCCGCCTGGGGGACACGCTTGGAAGCGTCGCGGCGAGGGCGCTCCAGGAGTGGGCGAGCATGCAGGCTTTCCCGGGAATCGATTTCAGGTCCGGACCGGCGGGCCGGCGCGCGTGCGTCACGGGCACGGGACTCGACGTCGCGGAACTTTGCCGCATCTGGCTCCATCACGGCCGCGACGAGCGGGCCCTGCTTCGCGACTATCCCCACCTCGAACGCCGCCAGGTGCGCGCCGCCGTGGCGTACGCCGAGAGTCATCCCGAGATCCTCGCCGCCCCGTGGGGAACGCAGCCGCCCGGCGTCCCGGCGGTCCGGGTCTGAGCCGTGACGGTTCGATTCCTGCTCGACGAACACATCTCGCCGCGCGTGGCGGCCGGCCTCAAGCGCGCGGGGATCGATGCCGTGACGGCGATCGAAGCGGGGCTCGGGAGATCCGACGATGAGGCGCTCCTTGCCGCCGCGTGGACCCTCGGCCGTGTCGTCGTCACGTACAATACCGCGGACTTTGCGCCGCTGCTTGCATCGCGAAACGCAGCCGGCGCTCACGGGCCGGGTATCGTGTTCGTCTCGGCGAAACCCCTCGCACCCGATCTGGTCGGGGCGCTCGTGAAGTCGCTCGCATGCCTGGCTGAGAAGATCCATAACGGGGAGGTGGATGTGAGCTGCGGCGTTTTCCTCGAAAGGAAGTGAGGGAGAGTGGGAATCGAGACGCCAGACGAAGAAATCCCCGAGCTTCTTGCGGAATTGAGAAGGCTCGAATCCCTTCCCCCCGTGGGCTCCTTGAATGGGGACCGAACCCGCTCGGGGATGGCTCTCATGAAGGAGTACCTGAGGCGCGTGGCAATCTGGAGAAGGCTCCTGGGAAACTTCGACGGCGATCCCTTCGCAGATCTGGCCGGATTGATCCGGCCGGAACTGAAGTTGCCTGCAGGCGCCACGAAACGGCTTGAGGCCCTCGGCACTATGTTCGCGCGGCCGAGGATTCTGAGAGGACACCTTCGCTGGACGCTATTGCGCGTCCAGGGGGGAGTTCCTGCCGGGGGTGCTGGGCCTCCATTTGAGCCGCTCATTATCGCGATGGAACGTGGTAATTCGATTTCATCTGAGCACGGATTTGCACTGGTCGACACCGGTATGCTTCCGTTGATTAAGCACCGCTGGGCCGACATGGAAGGGGCGGTACCGCTGCCGGACTTGTCCTGGTCACACCTGGACCAGATGGACGTCAGGAAGTAACCGCCATGCCCGACCCCTGGCTGGCCGACATCTCAATCGACGCGGTGCTCGCTCGCTCGTTGATCGAAGCGCAGTTCCTGGAGTTCGCCCCCGCTCGCGTCGAGCCATTCAGCGAAGGCTGGGACAACGCGGCGTTCCTCGTGAACGACACGCTGGTGTTCCGCTTTCCCCGGCGGAAAGTGGCGGTGCCGCTTCTCCAGCGGGAATCGCGGCAGTTGCCGGAGATTGCGAAGCGGCTGCCTGTGGCGGTGCCTGCGGCGGAGTGGATCGGTGCGGCGACGGAGGCGTATCCGCATCCCTTTGCCGGGTACCGGCTGTTGCCGGGACGGACGGCCGATCGCGCGGACATCGGCGACGCGGCGCGCGCTGGGATTGCGCCGGTGCTCGGGAGATTCCTGGCGGCGCTGCACGCCATTCCGGTGGCGGAAGTGGAAGCTCTCGGCGCGATCGGCGACGATATCGGGCGGCTGGATTTCGCGAAGAGGGGGCCGAAGGACCTGGAGAGGCTTGCGAAGCTCGAGGCCCAGGGGGCGGTGGACGCGGCGCTTGCGGGGAAGCTGCGGCGCGTCGTCGAAGATTGGCCTTCAATCGCAAAGGCGCCGCGCGCGTCCCTGGTGCACGGCGACCTGTACTCGCGGCATCTCCTAGTCGACGGCGGCGCGCTGTCCGGCGTGATCGACTGGGGAGACATGCACCTGAACGACCCGGGCATCGACCTTACGATCGGATTCCTGTTTTTCCCGCCGGCTTCGCGCGGAACATTTTTCACCGCGTACGGCGAAGTCAGCGACGCGACGCTGCGCCTCGCCCGCTACCGCGCCGTTTCGCATTCGATCGCCGTGCTCCCCTACGCGCTTCAAACCAGGGACCCGGCGCTCGAACGCGAGACGCGGAAAGCGCTCGCCTGGGCCGCCCGATGATTTCGCGCCGTGCTTGACTCTGCGCGCCTCCCGCCGCTAGGTTGCGCGCGTGGCGGAAGCAGACGCGACGGGCGGCGAGGGTAGCGCGGGCGCGGCGACTCGCGTGACCCCGTGGCTGTACGCCGTGTTCTTCGTCTCCGGTTTCGCGGCGCTCGTCTACCAGATCGCCTGGCAGCGCGCGCTCTTCACCGTCGTCGGCATCAACGTCGAAACCGTCACGATCGTCGTCTCGGCGTTCATGCTCGGTCTCGGCGCCGGCGCGCTCGCGGGCGGCGCCCTGTCGCGCGACCCGCGGCGGCCGGCGATCGCCTTCTTCGCCGCCGCGGAAATCGGGATCGGCCTCTTCGGCTTCGCATCCCTCCCGCTCATCGACGCCGCGGGCCGCGCGTGCGACTCGCTGCCCGACGCCGCTTCCGCCGCGCTCGTCTTCGCGCTCCTCCTCTTTCCGACCGTCCTCATGGGCGCCACGCTTCCCCTCCTCGTCGCCCACGCCGTGCGCGCGGACCGCAACGTGGGCCGCGCCGTCGGCGCGCTCTACGGGGTGAACACGCTCGGGTCGGCGATCGCGGCGATCGCGGCCACGCTTCTGCTCCTGGGGGAACTGGGGATTTCCGGAAGCGTCCATCTCGCGGCCGCGGCGAATCTCGCGGTGGGAGCGGCGGGGCTGGTGCTCTGGCGGACCGGGCGATGAGCTTCGCGCTGGCGTGGGTGATCGCGTTCGTCTCGGGATTCGTCGCGCTGTCGTGCGAGATTCTGTGGTACCGCGCGTACTCGGTCGGGTCGGGAGGGGCGCCGCCCGCGTTCGGGATGATGCTGGGGTTCTACCTGCTGGGGATCGCGGCGGGGGCGGCCGCGGCGCGGCGAGTCTGCCGCGGGGCGGCAACAAGCGCCGGCGACGCGCGATTCCTGGGTCCCCTGGGGGCGTTCGTGCTCGCCGCGAATGCGGTTTCATTTCTCGTCGTGCCCTTGCTTGCGCGGATTGTGACGGTCGCGCCCTGGCAGGCCTCGCTCCCGCTGGTCGCCCTCGCCGCCGGCTCACTCGGCGCCATTCTGCCGCTCGCCTCTCATTTCGGCGTCGCGCCGGACGACCGCGCGGGGTGGCGCGTCTCGTGGATTTTCGCGGGGAACATCGCGGGCGCGACGATCGGCACGCTTCTCACCGGCTACGTCCTCATGGACCTGTGGCCCCTCCCCGTTCTTGCGCTTCTCATGGTCGTTTTCGGCTGCGCCGCCGCCGCCGTGGTCTTCGCGCGTTCGTCGCTTCCGCTCCCGAATCGCCTGGCGTCGCTGGCGGCCTGCGCCGTCTGCGCCATCGCGGCAGTCGCCGCCCGCGGCGCGCTCTTCGACGGCCTCTGGGAGCGGCTGACGTTCCGGCGCGAATTTGCGGCGGGGAAGCGCTTCGTCCAGGTGAAGGAGAATCGCAACGACGTGATCTGCGTGGCGGCGGACCTGCGGGTGTACGGTGGCGGGCTGTACGACGGGGCGCTGAACACGAGCCTGCGGGACGACGTGAACAATGTGTGGCGGGCGTACGGGCTGGCGGCGTACTTGAAGGAGCCGCGGGATGTGCTGGTGATCGGGATGTCGGGGGGCGCGTGGTCGCAGGTGATCGCGCATCTGCCGGGCGTGGAACGCGTGACGATCGTCGAGATCAATCCGGGGTATCTCGACGTCATCGCGGCGCACCCGCAGGTCTCGGGGCTCCTCCGCAACCCGAAGGTCGACATCGCCATCGACGACGGCCGCCGCTGGCTCCGGCGCCACCCGGACCGGAAGTTCGACCTGATCGTCCAGAACACGTCGCAGCACTGGCGCGCCCACAGCACGCACCTGCTGTCGCGCGAGCATCTCGAGCTGGCGAAGAGCCGCCTGCTGCCCGGCGGGCACTTCTATTTCAACACGACCGAGTCCCCCGATGTCCTGATGACGGGTCTCGCGGTGTTTCCGCACGCCGTGCTGCTCTGGAATTTCATGCTGGCGAGCGAGGCTCCCCTGATCGCGGACGAAGCGCGCTTCAGGCCGACTCTGCGCTCTTTCGAGATCGAAGGCCGCCCGGTCTGGGATTTTGCGAGGGAGTCGGAGGAGACGGCGTTCGAGGCGGCCGTGGGGAAGTGCCTGCACTCTGCCCCCCGGGACAGCATTCGGTCCGCGTTGCGAGGTTCGACGGTGATCACGGACGACAACATGGCCAGCGAGTGGGCTACCCGAGTCGACGGTAGGTGACTGCCGAGGCGCCGAACTTCGCCCGCACGCGGTCGACCGCGGCGACGAGCGCATGTTTTTTTTTCGAATCGGGGGCTTCGCCGAACAGGCCCGGCTGCACGTCCGCGGCGCCGAGGCGGGCGAAGGAGACGGCGATGGTGCGGACGCGGACGCGGCGCTGGAGGGCGAGGGCGAGCAGGTCGAGCACGGGCGGGATGAGGTCGGGGTCGAGGTCGGACGGCGCCGCCAGCAGCCGCTGCCGCGTCGCGCGG
>WSZJ01000289.1 GCA_009773755.1 Planctomycetota bacterium
TACCCGCGGGCATCGGCGACTGGCTGGGCCGGCCTTTCGGCGCGCTCGCCGCTTCGCCCCCCGGAGGCATCTCGAAGGGCGGAGCGCCCGGCGGTATCAGCTTCGAATCGTCGAGGGGAGAAGCGAGGGGTTTCGAGTCGGCGTCGATTCCCGCGGGCAGCCGGCCCGCGAGCGTGGATTCTCCTTCTTTCATTCCGGCGAGGTTCTCTCTCAGCGCAGGCGGAACCGAAATCGGCGACGACGCGTCGCCGGGAGCTGGAGCCTCCGCGGGCAGCTTTCCGGCAGGCGTTGCCTTGGGAATGTCGACCGGCGTGTACAGCCGCGTGTTGTCCTTCTTCTTCGGCCCGTCAGGCGTCACGGACTGCCCGAACGCCCCCTGCACCTGCGGCACATCGCTCGTCTTTTCTTTTGCCGCCAGTTCCACCCGGAACGCTTCCGAAGGCGTCCTTCCCCCGGCGCGCGCGGCCTCGAAGCGGTCTGTGGGCGGCTTTTGAGGAGCAGTTGCCGGGCGGCCCGGAAGAATGATGCCTGACTTCGGCCTTTGCGCGGAAGCCGCGGCGCCAGTCGTAGCTTCATGCCTGGGCTTCAACGGATCAACCCTCCCGAAATCGAAGGCTTCAGTCTTGGGTTTGTATCCGCCGGAAGAGGAGGGAGCGCCCGCGGCGCCGCGTGACGGCTCGAAACGGTCGGTGCGGGGTTTTGCGGGGGGCGGGACCGGTTTGGGGGCCTGCTCGAAAGGGGATGGGACAGGCGCCGGGGTTTTAGTGCCGACGCTGTCGTCGGTGAGTCCGGACGAAGGCATCGGTTTCGGCGTGGAGACACCCGCGCGCGGTCCGCCGGGAGAGAAAGCGGCCGCAGCCGGAGCAGCACCGGATCTCGGGGCCGGCGCGCGAGGTGGGGACTGGTTTCCGCCGACGGCCGGCACCACCGGGATTTCATTGCGGTCGCGCGGCGGCCTCGAAGGCTCGTTCGCGGCGCCAACGAGCAGCCCGGGAGGACCGACGGCGTCCGCGGAATCCGCGCCGACTTCCAGCCCACCGTCCAGGTGCTCAATCGTCACGCTGACCAGCTTCATCAACTCGATCAGCTTCGGCCCGTTCACCAAGCCGGCCCGCAGCATCACCTGCCCCAGCGGCAACCCCGAGTCCCGCTGTTGTTTCTGCAGATCGAGAAGCTTCTGCCTCTCGACGAGCCCGCGCTCGACCGCGATGTTGCCGAGGATGATGTCCTTCAGGTCGGGCATGAACGCTCCGGGAAACTCTGCGAAGGTGGACCGTCTATCTTAGTTTGTCCGGAAGCGGATTAAAAGTGAAGGAATCGAGGCGGCTGAAGGCCGGGGCGCAAAAAAAGAAGCCCGCTGAAGTGCGGGCATCTCTCTGGAATCGCGACGGACGACGATTCAGGCGATCACGTTCCACTTCTTCATCGGCTTCACGACTTTTCCGGCGCGAATACAGCGGGTGCACGACCAGATTCGGCAGGCCTTGCCGTCGACCAGCGCGCGGACCCGCTGGAGATTCGGGCGGAAAAACCGGCGCGTGACGCCCGTCGTTTTCTTGCCGACGCCGCCGTCGCGCTTCGCCTTCCCGCGCTGGACGATCATGTTTCCGATATGGGGCTTGCGACCGCACAGCGAGCACATCTGGGGCATGGTTGGGACTCCGATTGGAGGGGAGATGATATCCATGGCGGAAGGGAAGTCAACACGCGGCTCGTGAGTTCCTTTCCCTTTCCCGTTCCCTTTCCCGCGAGGGATCAGATGACGCGATTCGAGGACATCGGCTGCTTTTCCCGAACTCCATCGCGTGATAACCTTCCCTCCATGATCTGGGGACTAAGAGGCACCTTCGCCGTCCTCCTCACCTTCCTCGGGGGACAACTCGCCTATACCTGGTGGCGCGGGTCGTACCCCAACGACTCCCCCCAATGGTGGTGGGGCTCCCTCGCAGGCCTCCTCTTCGCCAGTATCTTCATCGTCGTCGAGGTCGCGTTCACCCGCCGCTTCGTCGCCCTCATCTCCACCGTCCTCTTCGGCGTCATCTTCGGCTTCATCGCCTCTTACCTCTTCACCACGACCCTTTTCCTCCTCCCCGCCGTGAAGGAAGCGGAGCTGTGGTTTCGCGACTGGGTGCAGTACGCCAGCATGGCGATCTTCGTCTACTTCGCGGTGGTCGGCATCCTGCAGTCCAAGGACGACTTCAAGTTCGTCATTCCGTTCGTCGAGCTCAAGAAGGAGGAGAAGGGACCCAAGCCCCTCATCCTCGACACCAGCGTCATCATCGACGGCCGCATTGCCGACGTCATGGACATGCGCCTCATCGCCAGCAAGATCATCCTGCCTCGTTTCGTCCTGACCGAGCTCCAGCAGGTCGCGGATTCTCAGGACCGTCTGAAGCGCAACCGCGGGCGGCGCGGGCTGGACGTGCTGAACAAGATCCAGAACTCCAAAGGGGCCGCGATCGAGATCTACGAAGGAACGCCGCCGAACGCCGAGGGAGTGGACGGGAAGCTCGTGGCGCTGGCGAAATTCCTCGACGCGCGCGTCGTCACAAACGATTTCAACCTGAACAAGATCGCCCAGCTCCAGGGCGTCGAGGTTCTGAACCTCAACGATCTCGCCATGGCGATGCGGCCTGTGATTCTCCCGGGCGAGTCGCTTGAGGTGAGAGTCCAGAAACCCGGAGACAGCCACGGGCAGGGCGTTGGCTACCTGGACGATGGCACCATGGTGGTCATCGAGGGCGGTTACCAGAGGATCGGCGAATCGGTCGTCATCAGCGTCACCAGCGTCATCCAGACGAGCGCGGGCCGGATGATTTTCGGACAGCTGAAGGGGCTGTCGCAGGTCCCCCAGTCCGGCTCGCCCCCGCCGGCGCCCGCCGCCGACGCGCGCGG
>WSZJ01000025.1 GCA_009773755.1 Planctomycetota bacterium
CGGACCACGCCAGCAATCCGCCGGCCGCCCAGGCGGCGAGAAGCGGAAGAAGCGCTCGGAGCGCTTCGCGCGCGGGAACAGGCGCCAGCGCGAGCGAGGCGGAAACGAACGGAGCGACCGCGAGCAGGAGAAGCCCGCCCCGGCCCGCAACGGCCAGCGCTTCGTCGCGATACGGTTGCTCGATGCCTTCATGGCGGGCTTCGAGCAGCGGCCACGCGACCAGCATGAAGCACGCCGCTGCGCCGAGCGCCCACGGGAGCAGGTCCCCCGGCGCGCGCCCCTCAGGCGACAAGGGCGCCCAGAAAAAGGCCGCGACCGCGAGCCCTTCCACCAACGCGAACGCCAACAACAGCCGGCTCATGCGCCTCCGTAAGCAGAACGGGCCGGCATCTCGCCGGCCCGTCTATTGAACGTTTTTCCAGCAGCGCGGTTCTATCTCCGCATGATCACCACCGGGTCGTCGAACTGCACCTTCACGCGCCCGACGCCCTTGAGGCGCGGCTGGCTCATGAGCACGCCCTTGAGGTTCCGCACCTTTTCTTCCACGGTCAATTCGCCGTATTCGCGCGACGTCGGCGACCGCCCCCACTCGATCGGCACGCTGTCTTCGGCGTGCAGGACGACCTCGGTCTCGCGCCCGCCGCGCCCGACACGCGACACGTCGATCGAATGCACCGTCATCATCCGGTCCACCCGGTTCTCGACGAGCGCCGAAGCCACTCCGGCCGCCGCGTCGATCCCCGCGTCGATCCACTTCTTCCCGCCTTCAGGCGGCGCCGACTTCACGCCGAGCACGCGGCAGACCGTGAACGTGAACTTCGGCACGTTTACGTACGTACCCGGGATCCGCACCGATTCGCGGTCGACCAGCACGTACTGGCCCTTCATTTCGATCGCGAGAAGCGGCTTCCGCATTTCGACTTTCACGCGAAGCGTGTTCGGGAATTCCTTCTGCACGGTGAGCACGCGAGAGACCCAGGGATTCTGCGCGTAGTGCTCGGTGACGTGTTTCGTCAGGTCGGCGTCGAAGATCGACATCTTTCCCGTGAGCGGGCTGTTCGTCTTGAACTCGGAGACAAGCCCGTCCCCCGCCCATTCCGGCCGGTCGGCGACATGCAGGGTCGCCAGGTCGATCGTGTAGTCGTCGCCGCTGGTCAGGTAGGCGTAAACCGAGCGGTGAATCAGCACGAGCATCAGCACGCCGAGCACGGCCACGGTGGCCGAGAAGCCGTAGCGGGCGAGGAAAGGCTGCGGTTTCTCGGAAGCGGCAGGTTTCTTTTCGACGGCGGCTTCGGTCGGCATGGGGGCTCCTCTGCGGGGAATCCGCATTCCGTATATCGGCCGGAAGAGGCGGCCGAGTTGAGGGCCGCGGAAGATGAAGTCGTATTCCCCTCCTCGCACCGGATGCCCGAACGGATTAGCATTCCCCCATGCATTCCCTCCCCGCCGCGATCGTCGCCCAGCTCCGCGACGCGATCGGCCGCGAAAACCTCATCGTCGACCGCGAGCCCCTCGAAAGATACGCGAGCGACGAAACCGAGGACCTCGTCTTCTGGCCCGCCGTCGCGGTGACGCCGACGACGACCGTCCAGGTCAGCGCCGTCATGAAGATCGCCTCCCAGCACTCCATCCCCGTCACCCCCCGCGGCGCCGGCACCGGGTTGAGCGGCGGAGCGCTTCCCGTTAAGGGCGGCATCGCCCTCTCGCTCGAAAAAATGAACCGCATCCTCGAAATCGACCGCGCCAACCTCATGGCCGTCGTCGAGCCCGGCGTCATCACCCAGGTCCTTCAGGAAGCCGTCGAAAAAGAAGGCCTCTTCTACCCCCCCGACCCCGCTTCCCGAGGCAGCTGCATGATGGGCGGCAACGTCGCCGAATGCGCCGGTGGCCCGCGCGCGCTCAAATACGGCGTCACGAAGGACTGGATTCTCGGGCTGGAAGCGGTGCTCGCCGACGGCACGGTGATCAACACCGGCGGCAAGCTGCTCAAGAACGTGACCGGCTACAACATCACGCAGCTGCTGGTGGGAAGCGAAGGCACGCTTGCCGTCGTCACGAAGATCATCGTGAAGCTGATCCCGTACCCGCCGTTCCGCAGCACGCTCGTCGCCACGTTCGACTCCCTCGAAGGCGCCGCCATCGCGCTCACGAAAATCTTCGAAGCCCGCATCATCCCCTGCGCCACCGAGTTCATGGAGTCCGCCGCCATCCAGGCCGCCGCGAAAAAACGCGGCAAGCACTTCCCCGGCATGGAAGCCGCCGCCACTCTCCTCATCGAGGTCGACGGCTACGACAAGGACCTCGTCCAGAAGGACGGCGAGCGCACCGGCGAAGTCTGTCTCGAGAACAACGCGCTCGACGTCATCGTCGCCGACTCCCCCACGCAGCAGAAAGACATGTGGGACATGCGCCGCGCGATCGGCGAAGCCGTGAAGGGGCTGTCGATCTACAAGGAGGAGGACACCGTGGTCCCGCGCGCCAACCTCCCCAAACTCATGCGCGCCCTCGACGACATCAAGAAACGCCACGGCCTCACCACCATCTGCTACGGCCACGCCGGCGACGGCAACATCCACGTCAACATCCTCAAGATGGCGATGAGCGACAAGGACTGGGAGGAAAAACTCCCGCCCGCCATCCGCGAGATCTTCACCGAGGTCGTGAAACTCGGCGGGACCATCAGCGGCGAGCACGGCATTGGGTACGTGCAGCGCGAATGGCTGCCGATCGCGATGACGAGGGAGGAGATTGAGCTGATGAGGCGGGTGAAGGCGGCATTTGATCCGAGAGGTCTGCTCAATCCAGGAAAGCTGATTCCCGACGAATCCTAGAAGGAAAGCTGTACGGCCTGTCCTTATTCAAATACTTCTGACCACACGTTCTTTGGATCACCGAAGGCGGGCTCATCCTGCAGTCTCAACTGTTTCTTGAGCTCAGCCCTGGATGCATCCCGAGATCATTCAGATTGCGCAGTGCCATGGGCGCTCACTGTACCGAAATCGATTGATCGAGACCCGCATCCGGCTGTGATCCACGTTCATCTTCGGTTGGAAACTATATGGGAACGCAGAGCTACGGCGCCTGCCCTCGCCTCCTCCTCCGCCGAGTTTCCGATGAATCACCGCACCATCGGATTCCTCACCGTCACCCCGGGAAACCGGCTGAAATCGCGATCGGCGCTCCAGAGTTCGCGGGCTCCGTGCAAGCGGCAGATCGCGGCGACGCGGGCGTCGTGGACGCGGGGGCCGGTGACGCGGCCCGCTTCGAGGATGCGGCGAAGCTCAGTCCAGTAGCCGTCGGCCTCGCCCAGAAGCGCGAGGCTGGGGGATTCAAGCCAGGCGTCCACTTGCCGGAGCGCGGAGGCCAGAGGCGTGGGGGGCCTGTAGATCCGGGGGTGCGTGACGATGGCGAGGAACTCGTGGACGCAGGGCCATGGGATCGCCCACGCGGACTTGCCTTCCGCGAGGCCCTTGAGCCGCGTCACCGCCTTGTCATGCCACGGCGAGTCCTCGCGGTGCGCGTAGACGAGAAGGTTGCTGTCGACGGCGATCATGCGCCGCGGCCCTTGTAGGCCAAGTCGCGGATGCGTTCCCAGTCGCCTTCCGCCACTCCCGTCTGGAGCCCCTTCCCGCGGAAGGAGGCTTTCCGAAGCCGGAACGATCGCCCCGGGCGATCGAACTTGAGGGCAAGGCGGAGGGCGCGCTCGACAACGGCGCGAAGCGTCGTTTTCTCACGGACCGCGGCTCGGCGAGCCTTGTCGAACAGGGCGTCGGTGATATCAATGGTTGTCTTCATATGGGCGCCCATATTCTATCACCCATATTCCCGTAGAACGCTACAAATCCCGAACCACCCAGGTTCACGGCCGAACAACGACGACTCTCATCCCGATGTGATCCGCTTTCCGTTCCGGCTCGAACCTCTGCCGGAACGCACTGCGATTGGGCCAGCCCGGGTCCGCCCAGGTGCCGCCGCGGCGGGAGCGCGAGTACGTGCCGTCGTCGTTCTTCGCGGCGGTGGCCTTCGCGTCGTGGAGGTCGGGGTTGACGCCGCCGGGGTAGCGGTCGTGATACCAGTCGCGGCACCACTCGCAGGCGTTGCCGTGGATGTCGCGGAGGCCCCAGGGATTCGGCGGGTAGCTGCCGGCGCGCGTGGCGCGGTCGAGGGACGGACCGTCTTCCGTCGTGCCGTATGGCGGCCCCTTGAAGTTCGCCTGCTTGCGGCTGATCGAGTCGCCGAAGGACGTCGCGGTCGTCGTGCCGGCGCGACAGGCGTATTCCCACTGGGCTTCCGTCGGAAGGCGGAACTCCCAGTTGGCAGGAAGCGCCCCCGACGCGTGCGCGGCGGCGGTCAGCTTCGCGCAGAAGTCCTCGGCCTCGGCGAAGTTCACCCAACCGATGGGGAAATCGTCTCCTGCGCCGGTCGTATCGCCAGGGAGTTTGTCGAGAAGCCGCTTCCAGTTGCCCTGCGTGACTTCGCATTCGCCGATCCAGAAGCCGCGGGTGAGCGCGACTTCGGATTGGTGCTCGAAGGGGCGACGCTCGGGCTCTGAAGCCGGGCTGCCCATGACGAATGTTCCCGCAGGGCACCAGCGGAGTTTCATCCCGGCGACCTCGCGCCCGTCGCCGGCATTCGCGCCGTCGAAGGGATCCGCGGCGTCGAGCGGCGCCGGTGCGGGCTTGTCGGCCTGGCAGCCGGTGAGGGCAAGCAGCACCACGAATCGCTTCATGCGAGCGGAAACTCCATCTCCCAGGTTCTCTTCCAGCCGAGCCGCTCATAGACGCCGCGGCCTTTTACAGACGCGTGCAGCAGCATCTTCGTTAACCCGGTTTTTCTGCTCCACGCCGTCGCCGCCTTCACGATCTTCGTCGCGAGCCCCTTCCCGCGGAATTCCGGCTCGGTGTACATCGAGAGCAGGTAGGGCGCCATCGGGGCGCGGCGCGGTCCGGGCTGCTGCTGGCGGAGCCAGATCGCGCCGCCGGCGGCGACGCGGCCGCCCGGGGCGATCGCGAGCCAGGCTTTGAAGCGGCCGGAGCGCATGCGGGCTCGGGCCCAAGTTGCGTAGGCGCGGTCGGCGGCGGCGAGGGCCTTTTCGTCGTCGCAGCCCATGTCGCGGAACATGCCGTCGCGGTGGCGGCGGAGGTGCTTGAGGTCGCGCGGGGTGGCTCGGCGGATCACGAAGCTCATCGAAGCGGGGCCTGATTGACGGTGAGCCGTGAAGTAGAGCGCATCAGATTCTCTTGAAGCGCGGATGCGGCGCCATGACGACCAGCAGCGCGAGCCGCGACTTCCCCGTGTTCGTCACGCCATGGGGCTCCCCTGCGGCGGCATGGACGACGATGCCGGGGCCGAGGACGCGCGACTCCTTCCCGACTTCGAACAGGCCTTCGCCCTCGAGCACGTAGTACACCTTGTCCGCGTCGCCGTGGACGTGGGATTTCTGGGACTGGCCCGGCTCGAGACCGTAGAGGTCGCAGAACATGCGGTCGGTTTCGAACAGGTTGGACTTCGCCATCTTCTCGGCCGCGAACTTCATCTCGTCGCCCACGTGTTTCCACCACGCCATCGCCTCGTTCTCCTTTTTCACTCGCCGCTCGCCGCTCAAACTTCGAGCAGAATGTCCTCGCCTTGCACGACAACGGGATACGTCCGCACGCTCGCCTCCGCCTGCCCGCTCGTGCACTTTCCCGTCGCCAGGTCGAAGTGCCACGCATGGCCGGGGCAGACGACGCGGCCTTGGGCCGTGACCTGTCCTTTATGCAGCGCGTCTCCCATGTGGGGGCAGAGGTTCTTGATCGCGAAGAGCTGTCCGCCGTGGTTGTAGAGCCCGACTTCCCTCGCCTCGACGTACACGCGGAGCGCGCTTCCAGGCGGGACCTGCTCGACGGTCGCGACTTTCACGAGCGGCATGCGCGCACTCTAGCACGCGTGAAACTTCGTGAAACCTCGCCGTGTGCGGGACCGTCCGCCGAAAGTGCAGGAATTCGCGTGGAGCGCGCGTGAAATCGGACGCCCGGGCGTCGCGGACGGCCTCGCGATTGCAATTCAACCGGGCACACACTCAACCGGAGGCGCCGATGACCGAACGCCGTGCAAGAATGCGCTACGATGCGCCCGTGCCCGACGCCCACGCCGACCCTGCTTCCGAAACCCGACTCAAGGGGCGTCCGACTCGAGGACATGACCGTGCGCACTCGGGATGTCTGGTCGTCTTCAGCCTTCCGTTCGTCGCGGCGGGTGTCGCGATTTCGGGGGCCGGGTTGGGGTTCTGGCCGCTGAAAAGCAAAGCGGACGCGCCGATGTGGGTCGTCACGTCCGGCGGCGCCATCTTTGCCGTGGCGGGCCTTCTTGTCCTCTGGCGCGGAATCTGGCAGATGTGGGATTCGGCCCGGCGACGGACGATCCTCCGGACTCGTCCCGGCGAGCCCTGGCTCGCCGATCACACGTGGAGCGCCCGTTGCGCGACCGACGGAAACGTCGCCCAGTGCGTGGGGGCCTTCTGCGGCGCCGCGTTCCTCTTCGTGTTCCTCCTCCCGTTCAACTGGTGGGCCTTCTTCTCCCGCGAGGGGAACTTCTTCGTGATCGGCATCGTCGGGATCTTCGACGCGTGCAATCTCCTCGCCTTTGGCATGGGCCTGTACTACGTCGCCCGCCTGTGGAAATTCGGAGCCGCGACGCTCGTCTTCCACCGATTTCCCTTCTTCCTCGGCGATACGATGGAAGCGACCTTTCGGACTTCCGCGGACGTGCGTTCGCTGAAGCGCCTCGTCTTTACGCTTCGATGCCTGCGCGAGCAGGTGGACGCGGAAGCGAAAGGATCCGGGCTGAACCTCGCGGTGTTCGAGATCTGGAAGGAGGAGCGAACTGTCGAGCCGCCGACGCGCGAGATCCCGGTGTCGTTCCGGCTGCCGTCGGAAGCGCACTATTCGACCGAGTTACAGATTGTGACGCCGCGGTATTGGGAGCTGGAAGTGACGGGCGAGGCGCCTGGAGTGGACTTCGGCGCGAAGTTCCTCGTGCCGGTGTACGTCAATCCGCGGCCGTAAGGGGAGAAAACAAGACGACCGCGGTTTCCCGCGGTCGTCCTTGTTGAACTGCTCGCTGAAGGTCTACTTCGTTCCCGGCTCCGTCGGCTTGTCTTCGATGGTGATGCGGAACTCGTCGGAGATGGCGCGGACGGACGGCGCGTACATCGCGTAACCGTTCACCGGCATCGCGTGGAACGAGCCCGGGATTTCTGCGCGGGCGCGGTACGTGATCTTGTGCTTGCCGCGGGGCATCCAGTCCACGAAGAAGGCGACCTTTTCGTCGCGGAATTCGCGGTTGGAGTCGAGAGCGCCCCAGACGCGGCCGCTGACGACCTCGGTCGGCTCGACGCCGGCGGCCTTGAAGTCTTCGAAGACGAGGTACTCATAGTCGTTCGGGGCGTCGATCTCCATCTCGATCTCGAGCAGGTCGCCGCTGGTGACCTTGGCGCCGCTCGCCAGCTTCTCACGTTCGAAGACCGTCCGCTTCACGGGACGGCCGTTCTCGTTCGTGTTCTCAATGCGCCCCTTCAGGCGGTAGACCGTCCGGCTCACGCTCATCTTCGAGCTGCCGGCCGTGAGGTCTTCTTCGGTCGAGAAGTACTTCAGGTAGACGCTCCAGTAGGCCGTTCCCTTGCCGGACTTCTTGACCGTGATCGTGTGCTTGCCCGTCGCGAGCGCGTCGCCCCTGACCGCCGCTTCACCATTAAGCGTCAGCACGTTTTCGCTCGTCACGCCGAACGACTTCAGCAGTTTCCCGTCGACTTCGATGTCGGCCGTGTACTCGGGGCTGAGCTCGCCGGCGACTTTCGCGTACTCGAGAAGCGCCAGCATCGCGTGCGCCGTGTCGCGCGTGGATTTCCAGCGGACACCGTCGCGGTTCATCAGGAGCCACTTCGCCAGGCGCGGCACGTTGGCGTTCTTCGGATCGACCATGATGTAGGCACGCAGGATCGCGGAGTTTCCTTCGACGTCGTCGCCATACCAGTACCACCAGGCCCACTTGTCTTCACGGTCCCACCAGGCGGTGCCGGCCTTCTCGTCGACCTTGACGAAGTCCTCCATGTTGCGGATGCAGACCTCGGCCTTTTCCTTGTCCTTCGCGAGATGCAAAGCCATCGCCATCAGCGCGCGGCCGTAGCTGTTCATATCGCCGCGGCGCTCGTACAGGTGATTGCGGTCCTTCACGTCGAGCGCGCCGCACTCCGCCAGGACGTAGGCGCAGTACGCCGCGCGGTGCAGGTCTTTCTCTTCACGCAGGTTGTTCTTGAGCGCGTTGATCCCGTTCTGCAGCCGGTTCTGGTCGACCGGGGCGCCCGCCGCTTTCGCGACGCGCAGGCCGTTTACGACGTAGGCCGTGATGAAGGGGTCGATGCGGTCCGACTGCCACCAGCCCCAGCCGCCCATGCCGTTCTGGAAGCCGTACAGGCGGTTCAGCCCCTGCTCGACGATCGTTTCGAGCGCCGCGGTGTGGAAGACGGCATTCTTGGACGGAGGAAGGTCGGCGTACGCCAGCAAGCGGCGGCGTCCCACATCCTCCAGGTTGATCCCTGTGTCCTTGAGCGTCTTGGCGACAGCGACGGCCGGAAGGAAGCGGCTCATCGTCTGCTCGACGCAGCCGTACGGGTATTCGATCAGGTACGGCAGCGCGTCGAGAAGCGCGCCCATCATCGTCGGGCTGATCTGGACGGTCAGGTCGGCCGTCGAGACCTTTCGGTCAGCGGGTACGTCGATCGTGAAGGTCGCGGTCTCGGTGTCGGCCTTGACGACGCCGGCCCAGCTCTGGAGCTTGTCCATGCCGTGGACGTAGACCGGGAAGTCGAGCTGCATGGCGTCGGAGTCCTGCTGGCCGATCGCGCTGACGATGATGCGAGCCGAACCTTCTTTCGTGGCCTTCACCTTCCAGTCGAGCCGTACTTCGCCGTTGGCCGCGACCTTGATGTCGATGACTTCGGGCGAGCCCAGCTCCAGCGTGCCTCCTTCGAGCTTCAGAGTCGCCTTGACCTCTTCGTCGACTTTCGCCGCGTTGTTCACGATTGCGCTGATGAGAAGTTCGTCGCGCTCGCGGAAAAACCGCGGCGCCTGGAGCCGCGCCATCAGAGTCTTGCGGGTCTGGACTTCGACGGCCGCGCCGCCGACGCGCGTGGCCGTGTCCATGCCGCGGGCGACCGCGCGCCACGTCGTGAGCGAATCGGGCATGTCGAACTCGATCGAGGCCTTGCCGTTCGCGTCGGTGACGACCGACGGCGACCAGCAGGCCGTGTCGGCGAAGTTCTTGCGAACCACGGGCTGCGCGCCCGCCGCACCGCCGCCCTGCTGCTCCTGGGGCCGCTTTCCTTCCTTGTTCTTGGCCATCGGATCGCCGGCCGGCTTCGGGGCAGCCGGAGAGTTCGCCGGTTCCTCCGCGAGCTTCTTTTCGCTGCGCAGCTCCTCGCTGTCAGCGGTCTCGTTGTGATCCGATCCCTCAGCGCCGGGCGCGAATCCGGACGAAGACTTGTCATCGCCCCACGCGTCGCCGCCGTCCGCCTTGGACTGGCCGCGCCGGCCGCCGAAGCGCCCGCCGCCGCCTCCGTATCCCATCGGGTCGCCGTGCAGCTTGTATTCGGGATACTTGTTCCCGTCCGTCGTGGTCGGATTCGTGCTGAACTGCCGCGACGTCATCATGTTCACATTCGCCCACCGGCGCCCGCCCCAGAACGCGAGCCTCAGATCGCCGACATTCGACGGCGCGATGTACAGGACGCTCTTGTCGAACACCGCCAGTCCGAACTCCGCCTGCGCCGGCTTGCCCTGCCAGTCCGTCGCGCTGATGTCGTAGCGCACATGCTCGCCCGGCTTGTACTCCGCCTTCGAGGGCGTCACTTTCACGTCGAGGAACTTGTCCGCCGGCGGCACGAAAATCTCCGTGTGCGCCTGGTGCACTTCCCCGTTGCGAACCGTCACCGCCCTCACGTGGAAGTTCGGGCACTGCGCCTCCGCCAGCTTGAACTCCAGCACCTTCGATTTTCCTTCGAGCCTCACCACCTGCCGGCTCAGAGTCGACTGGTTCGCTTCCGTCGTCACCAGCACCGCCGCCCCCGCCACGTCGCTCCACAGCAGGATCCGCGCCGTCTGCCCCGGCCGGTACGTCCGCTCCTCGGGCGAAAGATCCAGTTCGCGGAAGCGCGCCGCGGCGTTTGCCGCGTTCGGGTCCGCGACGTTGATCGTCGTCCGCCCCGTCACCTTTTCGCCCCATCCGTCCTTCGACTCGTAGATGAACGCGTAGAACCCGCCGCGGTCCGCCTGCCACTTCCAGAACCCGCGCCCGTTCTTCCCCGTCGTCGTCGGCTCCGTGTAGAACGGCTCGTCCTTCCAGTTCCCGTTCGGCTGGACCGTCGCGTCCCAGACAATCCGCGCGACCGTCATCGTCCCTTCGCTGGGAAGCGGCTGATTGTTCGCGTTCTGCGTGTTCAGCTCGATTTCAACGTGGTCTCCGGCCGTGTAGAACCCGCGCTTCGGGGAAACCGTCGTGAACATCTGCGTCCGCGTGACCCTCACCGAACCGCTTCCTTCAACGGTGCGGCGCGAAGCGTCGGTGACTTCCGCGCGGATTTCGTACTCGTGATCGTTGTTCGGCATTTCGGCTTTCGCCTTGAGCGTCGACCATTCGACGAGCAGCACGCCGTTCTCGTCGGTCTTGCCGCGGCCGTCGACGATCACCTCTTCGTTCCAGTCGCGCCCCGGGCGGCCCCAGCGGTCGCCGTAGTACCAGTCGAAATCCTCAGGCTCGCGGTACCAGAAGTGGAAGCCGCGGCGCGTGACGGTGTAGTGCACATCGGCGGCAGGGACGCCGCCGCCGAAGAAGTAATCGGCGTGAATCTCGGCGGTCAGCCCTTCGCCAAGCTTCGCGAGTTCGGTCTTCGCGACGACTTCGACTTTCACCTCGGGCTTCTTGTACTCCTCGACGCGGAACTGGCTCCAGCCGTTCGAGCTTTCGGGCCCCTGGACCTGGATCGAGTATCCGCCGAGCGGCGCCTTCAGGGCCGGGGTCACCGTCCCGGAGATGCTCCCGAACTCGTTCGTCTTCATGTCCTTGTCCGTCAGCACGTTCCCCTTGGGATCCGTGATTTTCACGTGCACCGTCCGGTCCTCCGGCACCGCGTAACCGGTCGCGCGCGGCACCCGGATCGTCGCCTTCCAGTTCACCGCCTGCCCGGGCCGGTACACCGGACGGTCCGTCCACGTGTCGACGCGCGCGCCGCGCCCGCCTTCTTCCGCCCAGTAGTGATGCGCCGGCATCGCGACCGCGAGCCGCCCGTCCTTCTTCGCGTACGCCATGACCTGCGCGCCGCGATTGCCGCCGGTGAAATCAACGGTCGCGAGACCGTCCGCGTCCGTTTTCTTCGAGAACTTGCTGTCCTGCACCTGCTGCTTCCCGTTGTTCCACCAGGTGATCCGCTCGAGCACGCGAACGTCAGCGCCCTCTTCAGGCTTCCCCGTGAGGGCGTCCGTCACGTAATAGAGCCCTTCGCGTCCCGTGCGCTCGATCATGACAAGGTCCGAAACGAGCACCACCACGCGCGAGACCACGCCGTTCGCTTCCGCCGTCAGGAGGTACGAACCGGTCTTCTTCGCAGGCACCTCGATCGCCTGCCCCTTCGGCGTGTGCCGCGCGTCGTCCTCGGTCTGCAGCGTCCAGTTTGCCACCTCGGCACCCGCCAGCTTCTTCGCCGACCGCGCCGCCGCGAAATTTGCGAAGTCACCGGAAGTGAAGTCCCCGTCGCGCTGTTCGACGTACTTCGTCCACGCCTTCTCGAGGTCGAATTCGTCCAGCGTGAACGCGACCGACTTCACGTTGCGCCAGTTCACGTTCAGCTGCACTTTCGTCCCGGGCAGCCAGTTCGCCGCGCCCGACAGCCCCAGCCTCGGCCGCTGGATCTCCTGGATGTGGTACCGCGCGTCCGAAATCCACTTCGAGTCCTTGTGATCCAGCACTTTCTGGAATTCCGTCACCGCGTCGACCCACTGCGCCCGGTCCTCAAGCGACCGCGCGATCATGTACTGGAGCTGGTCCGCGATGCCGGAAGCGGGCCATTCCGTTTTCGCGCCGCGCAGGATTCCCAGCGCCTGCGTGAGAAGATCGTCCTCCGCCTTCACTTCCCAGTGCCAGTTGCGGCGCAGCACGTACATCGCCTTGTCGCGCATCGCCGACGCCGACCGCGCGTGCTTTTCGTCGTCCGGATCCAGCTTCACCACTTCGTCCATCAGGAAGACGATCTTCTCGTTCGGCGTCCAGGACGCGTCGTACCGCTTCGAGCCCGCCACCGGTTCCTTCCAGCGCTCGCCCTGCGCCGCGCGACCGAGGCGCGACTCAACGAAGGGCCACAGCTCCGCGTTCAGGTCGCACGTCAGCGTCCTCACGACCCGGTCTTTCTTGTCGATCAACTCCCGGTCCTTCGGATTCGCCGTCAGCCCCGCCGCGTAGAGGTCGCGCAGCTCGTAGCCGACTTTTTTCGCTTCTTCGAAACACTTCTGCGTGTTCTCCGTGTCCGTGCCCTGCGTCCATTCGTACGAAGCGCCGTCAAACCACTCCCCGCGCTTCCGCTCGTCGCCCTTGACGTAGACCTCGTGCGGCCAGTCGCGGTAGAGCTGCCCGAGCAGCACGAGGGAGCGCAACTTGAAGTGGTCCTCTCCCTTGGCGGCGACTTTCAGAGCCGCCTCGCAAGCGTCCCACTGCCGGAGCCGCATGTGGCAGACTGCGATGCGGAGGTTCAGGTCGTCCTTCTCCGTGAATTCGGGCGAGAGCCGCTTCACCTCGAGGTAGCTCTCTAGCGCCTTCTTGTACGATTTTTCCTCGTAGAACTTGTTTCCCTTCGTCCACGACTCGGCGGCCGAAGGGTCGCCCGCACGGACGAGGGTGAAAGCGAGGATGACGAGGGAGGCGGCGGCGGACGCGGCGATGAGGCGGAATTTCATGGAGAGGGCTCCTGTGGAGATGCGGTTAGGGACTGGCTTGTGGGGTTGGACGCCGGCGTGGATTGGAAGGTTCCCGGGGTAATTCGAAAGAAAACTCCAACTCCAACCCCAACTCCAACTCCAATTCCGACAAGAATTTGCATCAGCCCTCACCCCTGTCATGCCCCCCCAGGAGCGCTTGCTCGAGTTGTTTTGGAGTTGGGGTTGGAGTTGGAGTTGGGATTTGTCGTCCTCCTAATGCCCCGCAGGCCCCCCCACATCCTCCGAATCCGCATACTTCCCCGCGATCAACAAGTCATACCCCTTATGCCTCGGATTCTTCGGCGCTCCGAGATACTCCGCCGAGCACTGGTAGCAGACCGCGCGCGTCGGGACCAGAAAGTACAGGACAAAATCCAGCACGATGATGCCCATGAATGAAAGCCCATAGGTCTTCTCCGCGAAGTAGATCGCCACCGCAGCCGAAGTGACCATCACCAGGCACCCCAGCGCCTGCGGGAATGATTTCTCCACGTACAGGTTCGGGCATCCGCACCGCCAGCACTTCCCCACATCCACCCGGTCGTCCGGCGCCGCAGGCGGAGACACCTTGAGCTCGTCCCCGCATATCGGGCACTTGCCGACCGGCGCTTCCGGCGTGACGATGTCGAAGCCGATGCACTTGTCTCGTTCGCACCAGACGCGGATCTTCACAGGGCCGCCCTTCGACTCGGGCGCTGCGCGCCCTCGCTCAGGGCGGGCCCCTCGGTGGCCGTGCTTGATCCGAGTGGCTTCACAGGGCCCGGAGACTCCACGTCGCGACCATTTCCCCGATCAGGACGAACACGCACGCGACGTACAGGATTCCGGTCGCGCTCTGGTTCGACTTGATCCGGATGCAGCGCCAGGTCATCCACGCCAGCGCCGCGGGGCCGACGACGCCGACGGCGAGGCGGAGGAAGAAGATCAGCTGGTCCTGCGTGGCCGCGCGGAAGACCTGCGTCAGCCAGAGAGCCTCCGCGCACAAAACGACGGCGCGCAGCGCGACAGAGGCCCCGAAGAGCGCGTTCATCCGGCGGAGGAGATCGAACGACATCCCTTTCTTCACCAGGTACCAGTGTCCCAGCACCATCGTGTCCAGCACGGCGCCCAGCATGGCGGCAGAGGCCGCCAGTGAAGCGCCCGCGATCCAAGGCTCGGCCGGAAGGCCCCGGGAGGGATAACGCACCGAGGTGAGGAGCCCGGCGAGGCCGGCAAGAACGGCGAGAAGCGAGCTCCACGCGGCCGCGCGTTCGGCGCCGGCCCAGAGCAGGCCGTTCACGAACGCCGCTGCGCCCAGGAAGACGTACCCGGTCACGCTTGCGGTCGACGCGTCCAGCGGCCGCGTCATTGCCGCGCACACCGCGAAAAAAAGCGCCCATCCCGCCATCATCCTGTAGAACCCGCGGCCGACCTCGCGGATCGGCACAGGCAGGCAGAACGCGAGGAGCCCCACGCCGAATGCGAAGAAGAACGCCGAGTACCAGGGCACGATCATCGCGCGGCGGCCCCGGGCTTCTTGAAAAGCGCCAGCGCGGCGAATGCGGCAACGCCGACGGCCGCCACCGACAGCGTCCAGGTCGCGGAGGATTCAAGACTCATCTCGTCGTGCCGGAACTGCTGCCAGAAGTTGGCAACCTGCACACCGGACAACAGCGCGATCCCGCAATGAACATGGAAGCGCTTCCGTGGAAGAACGAACAGCGCGCCCGCAAGCCCGACCCAGACGATCGCCGCGACGATGCGGGAGATACGGACCGCCTCGGGGCAGCACGGGCAGATCGGCACGAGCCTGCAGGCGAGCGCCATGGCCACGCAATAGGCAGAGGCAACAAGGGTCGCGATCACCGGCGCGCCCTCATGGCGAGCATTTCGAGGACGAAGGGGTTCGAGTCGCGTTCCTCGCCGACCGTCGTGGAGGGACCGTGCCCCGGGTGAACGCGAGTGTCATCGGGCCACTTCAGGATCTTCTCCGTGAAACTGTCGACAAACACGTCGAAATCGCCGCCCGGCAAGTCGGTCCGCCCGACGCTCCCCGCCATCAGCGTGTCTCCGCTCATCGCGTCGAGCCCGGACAGGTACGCCACGTGCCCGGGCGAGTGACCGGGAACGAGGATGACGCGGAATTCCAGGTCGCCGATCCGGATGGCGTCGCCTTCCGCGACCCAGGTGTCGATCGCCGGCATCTCGGGCGCCGGCAGCCCCATCATTTCGGACTGCCGGTCGAGCGCGGCGAGCATCTTCTTTTCACCCTTCGGCAAGAAAGTCTCCGCCCCAGTCAGCCGTTTCGCCTCGGCCACGCCGAAGACGTGGTCCCAGTGCGCGTGGGTGATGAGGATCTTTCCGATTTTCAGCTTCGCCCGCTTCGCGATCTCCAGCAGATGTTCCACGTCCCCGCCCGGGTCGACGAGCGCGCCCTCATGCGTTTTCTCATCGCCGATGACGTAAGAGTTCTCGGCGAAGGGGCCGACGACGAGTTTGGCGAGGAACATACGCCTATTCTATGGGAGAAGTTGAGACCCGACGAGTGCTGGCTGGCGGAAGTGCGACAGGCTGGCGGAGGCTGGCGGACGCACCGACATCCAGCGCGGTGTACACCGTATCCCTCCGCACGGGCACTCTCCTCGCCTCGCGGATAAGCGCTTCCAGCTCCGCCTGATTAACCTCCTGCGGACTCGTCGCGCCGGCCATGTGCGTGATTTTCTCCTCGCGAACGGTGCCGTCCATGTCGTCCGCGCCGAAGGAGAGCGCCGTCTGCGCAACCTTCGTGCCGGTCATGATCCAGTAGACCTTGATGTGCGGAAAATTGTCGAGCAACAGCCGCGAAACCGCGATGTGCCGGAGGTCGGAGAGGCCGCTCTGCTTGCGGATGTGCGAAAGGATTGAGTTGTCCGGATGGAATAGAAGCGGGATAAACGCGGTGAACCCCTTCGATTCGTCCTGCAGTTCGCGGAGCTGCACCATGTGGTCGACGCAGTCTTCGGGCGTCTCAATGTGCCCGTAGAGCATCGTCGCCGTCGATTTCAGCCCGAGCCCGTGCGCGACCCGGTGGATGTCCTTCCACTCCTGCCCCGTGATCTTGAATTTGCAGATCTTCTTCCGGACGCGCTCCGCGAACATCTCCGCGCCGCCGCCGGGAAGCGAGTCGAGACCTGCGTCCATGAGTTCGCGCAGGACCTGGTCGATGGATTTGCCGAATTTCTTCGCGAAGAAATCGATCTCGACCGCCGTGAAACACTTGAGGTGCAGGTGCGGCAGACGCGCCTTGATCCCCTTCAGAAGATCCGTGTAGTACTCCCAGGGCAGATCCGGATGCAGGCCGCCGACGATGTGGATCTCAGTGGCGTTCGTGCCGCGCAGTTCTTCCGCCTTTGCGAAGGCTTCTTCCAGCGAATACTCATAAGCGCCTTCTTCGCCCGGCTTCCGCGCAAACGCGCAGAACAGGCAGGTGAGGACGCAGACGTTGGAATAGTTGAGGTGCCGGTTCGAGACCCAGTAGGCCACGTTTCCGTTGATGCGCTCGCGAACCGTATTGGCCAGCTCCCCCACTTCGATGAGCGGCGCGCGGTCCAGAAACGAACCGTCCTCGAAGGTCAGCCTTTCACCCTTCGCGACTTTCTCCCTGATCGTGTCCATCGTCGTCACGCCGATTCTCCCGACTCCCGTCTCCAGACTGCCGTTACTTCCAACCGGCGGGCAGTCCCTTCTCGACAACCCCTCGCCACTGGCTCATGCCCGGCACGACGTTGAACAGCCGCGTGAACCCGGACGCCTCAAGCGTCTCGCAGACGTACTTTGACCGCCCTCCGACTTCGCAGTGCACGTACAGATCCTTGTCCCGCGGCAGGTCGCCCAGGTGGACCTCAATGTCCGTGTGCGGCGCCAGGATCGCTCCCGGGATGTGCCTCGCCGCGTACTCCTCGGGCTGCCGCACGTCCACGATGACGATACCGGCCTTCCCGATTCCTTCCGCGAGCTGCTGGTTGTCAATCGTCTGGAACATCGAAAGGGTTTCCTTTGCAAATGGCGCTCCTCGGATCCTATCCCCGTGCCGAGGAAGCGTCAATTTGGGCCATCCGTGCGGCGGGTGCGGCAAGGTGCCCGGTTTTCGCTTGAACTTCCCGCGCCCAACGCCTATTAATACGCCGTCCTTGCGGGAATGGCGGAATTGGCAGACGCGCTAGGTTCAGGACCTAGTGGGGTCACACCCGTGGAGGTTCAACTCCTCTTTCCCGCATGAAGCGCCCCCGGCCACGGGTGGCGTTTTTTTTTGCCCTTGCCCTTGCCCTCCCACAAATGACGCACACCCCCCCATCCTGGAAAGTCGACGGCGCCATCGGCGGCGGCCAGATCGTCCGCACTGCGGTCGCAATCTCCGCCCTCCGCGGCGTCCCCGTCCGCGTCGACAACATCCGCCGCAGCCGCGGCAATCCCGGACTGCAGCGCCAGCACCTCGCCGCGATTCTCGCCGTCGAGCGCATCAGCGGCGGCGCGCTGGCCGGCGCCGTCAAAGGTTCCTCCTGGGTCGAGTTCTTCCCCGGCGCCGCGACCGGCCTCGTCCGCGAAACCGTCGATATCGGCAGCGCCGGCTCGACCATGCTCGTCCTCCAGGCGGCGCTCCCCCTCCTCGCCCGCCGCGGCGGCACTCTCGTCGTCACGGGCGGCACCGACAACCCGCTGGCCCCCCCCATCGACTGGTTCCGCGAGATCCTCGTCCCGACTCTGCGCTCGATCGGCATCCTGCCCGGCATCGAACTCGTCCGCCGCGGGTTCTTCCCCGTCGGTGGTGGTGAGATTTCCGTTTCCTGCCCCGCGACCCAGTCCTGGCCGGGAGTTCGCCGCACCGACTGGAGCGGCCCCGCGAAAATCGCCGGCGTCGCCTACTCCTCCTCTCTCCCCGAACACGTTCCCGAACGCATCCGGGCTGCAGCGCTCAAGGAATTGCGAAGCGGCAAAGGACTGTCCGCCGACGCGAAATCGGCCCTTCGCGCGTGCGAACACGACGTGCGGATCGAGCTGTCGAAGGGGCCTTCGCCGGGAGCCGGAATCGTGCTGTGGGCCGCCGACGCCAACGGCGTCCGGCTCGGCGCTTCCGCTCTGGGTGAGCGCGGCAAGCCGAGCGAGGATGTCGGGCGCGAAGCGGGAGCCTGGCTTCTGGCAGAGCTGGCCGTCGGCGCCCCCGTGGACCGGCACCTGGCGGACCAGCTCCTCGTCTGGGCGGCGCTCGCTTCCAGCCCGAGCGAGTTCCGCATTGCCGAAGCGACGGAGCATGTGCGGAGCTGCGCGCAGCTTCTGCGAGAGGGCGCGGGTGCCCGGATCGACATCGAGGGGACCTCGCCTGCCGTGGTGCGTGTGACGCCGGGGGGCCAAGAACATTTCGCGACCAACGGGCGTTAGGTTTACTGTCTGGCATGCGCCATCAGTGAGAGGGAATGCCATGGAACAGCAGATGAAGAACGACTACATGGACCAGGTACTCCGGGAACAGGTCCAGCTGGAAAACGCGCTCAAGGTTCAGCGTGTCGCCACGCCGGCCCAGGCCGCTGCCCGCGGCGGCAGCGACAGCACGCGCTTCTACCAGGCGGAGACTCCCGGCGACGCAGGCTCCGGAGCCGTCCCCTACCGCATCACCGGCCTCTGGCGCTGGAAAAACGTCGTCGTCCCACCGAACTGCTGGGTCGTCCACACCCGCCGCGGGAATCCCGAGCCTCTGAACGTCGGGCTCGGCGTCTCGTTCCGCTTCGACCCCTGGACCGACTCGTTCATCGTCGTCCCCGCCGCGATGCAGACGATCCTGATCAACGCGCGCTCGATCTCGAAGGAACGGCAGGGCGTTCTCGTGCAGGGATACGTGCAGTGGATCATCGAGGACTTCAAGACGGCCTATCGCAAGTGCGACTTCACCGACGCCCTCGACCCGATGCGCCTCGTCAACGTCCAGCTGCGCGAACAGGCGGAAGCGGCGATCAAGGACAAGGTCGCGACGATGTCGATCGACGAGGTGCTGGCGGACAAGCAGCCGATCATCAAGGAACTGACGGAGCGGTTGCGCGAGGTGATGGAGGGCGAATCCGGCGGGCAGGACCGCGGCCTCGGATTGCGCATCGTCACGGTGCAGATCAAGGAAGCGATCGTCAGCTCGCCGACGGTGTGGGAAATGCTGCAGCGGCCGTTCCGCTCGGAGCGCGCGAAGGAAGCGCGGCTCGCGCAACTGACGAGCGAGGCGGTCGTCAACGCGAAGGAGTCCGAGGCCTCCAAGGCGAACGCAAAGCTCAAGATCGAGACGGATGCCGAGGTGGCGCGCCTTCGCGCCGCTTCCGAATCAACCGCCTTCGACCGCGAACAGTCCGAAAAAGCGCGTCGCGCCAAAGTCGAGGCCGAGTCTCTCGCCCTGACGCTCGTGCACGAAAAAGACAAGATCGCCAAGAAGTCCGAAGTGGCGCGACTGCAGGCGGAAGCAGAGCTTTCCCGCGACGAGATTCAGCGGGTGTTCAATCACAAGTGGGCGGAGAAGGCCCTCTCGCTGGATGCCGCCCGCCGCAAGGTCGAAAACGACCTCTCGGCGACTGCATTGCAGGCCCAACTCATCGAGAAGCTCCCCGAAGTCGCCTCGAAGATGCCCAAGCCGAACGAGCTTCGCTCGGTCTCGATCGGCCCGGGCGCCGACGGCATGCACTCCCTCGTCGCCGGCCTCGTCGCGCTCGTCGATGGACTGAAGGCGAAGGGCGCGGAGTCGAACGGCGAGAAGAAAAAGTAGGCCGTGAGCGAAATTGGAGACAGGCCGGCGGGCGAACCGGGAACACCGGAGGCCCGCCGTTTCTGCTGGAGGTCGGCGCTCGTCCGTGCCGCGCTCTTCGCCGCGGGGTTCGTCTTTCTGCTCTTCCCTCACCCGGGCCGCGCGATCCGTGAGTTCCGCACGCTCCGCGACCCGAACGCCCTCATCTCCCCCGGCGATCCCGCGGTGGCGAAGCTCTCTTCGGAGGTCGACGCCGCGATGCCGAAGGGCCTCGACCGCGCGCACCAGGTGGGGTGGATCGAGAAGTTCGTCGAGAAGCGGATCTCCTATGTGAACGACTGGGACCAGTGGTGGAACGTCGATTACTGGCCTTCGCCTTCCGAGACGCTGGCGTCGGGGCGCGAAGACTGCGACGGCATCGCCCTGGTCACCGCTTCCCTACTCCGCCATCGAGGCTTCCGCGCCCGCATTGAAGCCTCGTACGAGCACGTCTGGGTCGAGGTCGAGGGGGAGCGAATCCTGCATCCGGACGTGGAAACGAATTTCGACGGAGAGGGCTGGTCGCTGCCGGGGCTGAAAATCATCCTCCCATGGTGGCGTTATTCGCTATCGACCTTTCCGCTCTGGCGCTGGGGGACCGTGATCGCGTGGGGCGTCATCGTGCTCCGCTGGCCGAACCGGAAGCGCGCCGTCGTCGAATTCTCAGCGTTGTTCGTGTCGCTTTTGCTCTCTTCCCTCGCCGCCCGCAGCTTCCCTGACCCGCTCTTCGCGATCGTGCTGATCGTGACGCTCGCAATCGCCGCCTGCACCCTGTTCCGGCGCATTCGCGCGACGGGTGCGCCGGTCCCCGTTCCGGAATCGCAGCCTTCAGGCCTATAATCGCCCCTGATGCAACGCTTCGTTGTCTCCCTCATCCTCCCAGGAGGAACTCCCCGAATGATCCGAACCCTGTCCATCGCCGTCCTCGCCCTCGCCCTCCTGACCGCGTGCGGCAAGGACGAATCCTCTTCTTCATCTTCGGGTGGAGGATCCGGCACCGGGCAGACCGCTCCCCCGGCGTCGAAATACGGCACTCCTGAGTCCACGGCGGCGGCTTTCATCGCGGCGGCGTCCTCGGGCGACTGGATCGCGGCCGGCGAGTGCTGCTCGAAAACCGCAGCCGGCATCGACGAGATTCGAGACCAGAAGCTGACGGAACACGAGCGAGAGGGGATCAAGGGCGCGCTTACGGGTGTGAAGCCGGAAGCCGCGACAAAATCCGCGGACGGAAAGACGGCGGAGGTGAAGTTCAAGATGATGAAGGAAGGAAAAGAACGGCAGGGCGTCATGAAGATGGAGATGGAGGGAACGGACTGGAAGCTGACGGACATCAAGTAGGGAGTGAGGGCGGGACGCAAATCAGAACTCCGTCCGGCTCGAAAAAGTCCACTCCCTGAACTTCATCGCCGGCACGCACGCGCTGCCGAACGACGCCCACGTATTCGGCGTAATCGTGCGGTCACGGCCGACGAGCTCGGCGCCGTGGAGCGCCTTGGCGATGGATTGCGTGAAGCGCATGTTCTTGATGGGATGGCGGACTTTTCCGTCCTCGACCCAGAAGGCGCCATCGCGGGTCATGCCGGTGAAGAGGGCGATCGGCGGATTGAGAAGCCCGTTGAGGTAATGGAAGCGGGTGACGAGGACGCCGCGATGCGTCTGCGCGATCATCTCCTCGACGCTGGACATGCCGGGGGCGACGAAAAGGTTGAGCGGCATCGCGGTGATTCCCATGCCCGGGAACGGCGCGTGACCGGTCGGACGAGCCTTGGCGTTCGCAGCGCTGATGGCGTCGTGCGCGACTTCGCGGGCGACGCCCCGGTCGATGAAGTAAACGGATTTCTTGGGACGTCCCTCGAAGTCGAACGGCAGCGGGATCCCTTCGGAGTCGAGCCCATCGTCATAGATGGTGACCGCGTCCGTCGCGACCATTTGTCCGAACTTGTCCTTGAGGAACGACTGGCCGTCCTCGACGGAGCGGCCCGTGAACGCAATCCACGGGAGCCACGAGAAAATCTCCGCGACCGCCGCGGGCTCGAGGATCACCTCGTACGTCCCCGGGTCCAAATTCCGGGGCTTCCTGCTGTCTACACACTTCCGGATCGCAAGATCCGCGAGCGCCGACAAATCGAGCCCTGCCCATCGCGGCGCGGCGTCCGCGCTGTATCCGCTTCCCCCTCCGCCCGGATCCATCGCGATGAACTGGGCGTCGGCGAGGGTTCCCTCGTGCCAGGCCGAGAGACCGCAAGAATTGGCGACGGCGAGCTGGGTTGTGCGTGCGATGAGAGCGCCGTGCAGCTCGGTCTTCGATTTCGCGGAGGCTGCGAAAAGGGGTTTGAGCGCGTCGGCCCTTTCGGCGGGAGCCTGTTGCACGATGGCGGGGTCCGGGTGCGGCGCAGGTCCGTACGTCTGAGGCCCGGGGAACCCCGGAAATTCCGCGAGCGGCTTCGAAGAGTTCGCGATGTCGCGCGCCTGTTTCAGGGCCGCGGCCAGGTCCGCTTTCGCGAGCGAGTTGACAGAAGCGACGCCGAGTTTCTTGCCTACCGCGACGCGCGCGGAGACGCTGACACCGCGTTCCCACATATTCTGGTGGATGCCGCTGGCTGCAAATCGCGTGGTGCCACTGTCGTGGCCGATGTACACGAGCTCCGCGTCGCCACCCGCCGACTTCAGAGCGTCGCGCAGGGCGCTGAGCACCCGGTCGCGCGAAGGGCTCGCCTGAACGGAAGTCGCCGATACCGCCTTCGGGACGGCCCTTTTCCTGCCCGCCCGCCCGCTCGCCCGCATGCCCGCTTTCGTCTTCATTTCGACGCTCCCATCCTGATCCCGCGGAACCGCGACGGCGCCGCGCCGTGCCCGACTCGCGCGGTCTGCCCCGGAACTCCCTTCCCGCAATTCGGCACCCCCCAGACGCGCCAGTGCGGCTTGGAGCAGACCGCGTCGCAGGCGTTCCAGAACTGGGGGGTCATGCCGGAGTACATCGGGTTGCGGAAGAGCTTCGCTTTCTTCCCGTTCTTGATCTGCCACGCCGCTTCGCAGCCGAACTGGAAATTGAGCCGGCGGTCGTCGATCGACCAGGACTTGTTGATGTCGCAGAGGATGGCGCCGTCGGAATCCGAGAGAAGCTCGTCGGTCTCCCAGCTCCCGGGCTCAAGCGATATGTTCATCATCCGGATGAGGGGGATGCGCGACCACGAATCGGCGCGCATGGCGCCGTTGGGCTTCAGCTTCATCTTTGCCGCGGTCTCCCGGCTCGTCAGGTACCCGACGAACACTCCTCCGTCGATCACCGGCCCGCGCGCCGTCGGCACGCCCTCGTCGTCGTAGCCGTAAGAGCCCAGCCCGCCGGGGATCGTCCCGTCGAGCGAGATCGTCACGTAGCCGCTTCCGTATTTGAAATTCCCGAGCTTGTCGGGCTGCAGGAACGACCCTCCCGCGAGCGACTGCTCCGTCCCGAGCACGCGGTCCAGCTCGATCGGGTGGCCGCAGGATTCGTGAATCTGAAGCGACAGTTGGGGGCCCCAGAGGATCAGGTCGTAGGTTCCCTCGGGCAGGTCCGGCGCGTCGAGCAGCTGGTCGGCTTCGTCCCGCACGCGCTCGACGTGGTCGCCGAGCTTCATCGCCTCGATGTGCTCCCACCCGCCCGTCACAAAATCTCCCCGGTGCGAGTTCGGGTAGCTTCGCGACTGCACCACGCCGTTCGCCGCCGCCGTCGCGACCGCGCCCGCGCCGCACTCGATGATTTCCTGCTCGATGAGGGCGCCTTCGGAGGAAGCGAAGATCTTGCGGGTCTTGTAGGCGGTGTACGATGCATTTGCGGAGACGATCCGCTTCCCTTTCTTGAGCGATTCGGAAACGGACGAGAGAAGCGCGACTTTCTTCGACAGCGGGACCGCGAACGGGTCGATCTTGCAGGGCGTTTTCCATGAAGCCTTCGCGGGCTCAACTCCCGCAAGTCGCGCCGGCGCGGCGGAGGCGCGCGCGGTTGCCTGTGCGACGGCGAGCGCCCTGTCGGCGACGCCGAGATCCGCGAGATCGTCCGTCGCCGCGAAACCCCAGGACCCGTTCCAGAGCACGCGCACGCCGATGCCGCGGCTGCGCGAGCGCGAATTCACCTCGAGAACGCCGTTGCGCGCGCCGACCGTCTCTTCTTCGGAGTCCACAAATCGCGCGTCAGCGTACTCGACTCGCTTCTTCTTAAGGTGCTGGACGATCTCCTGCAGCGCCGCTTTCATTCGTGACCGCCTTTTGAATCGTGTAGCCGAGCGCGACGAGCGCCTTTGCCTGGGCCGCCGCCGCCTTTCCCGCATCGCCCGCCTTTTCCCATGCCGCCCGCGCGTAGGACCATTTCTCGAGCCGTTCCGCTTCCCGCGCGCACTCGCTCCAGTCGGATGTGGCGACGAGTCCTGCGCGGATCTGCGCAAGCCTGCCGACGAGCGAGGCGTCGCCTTCCCGAATCGCCAGCTTCATGACCTCCCGGAGCTTCGGTTCGCTGTCTGCCCGCCCGAAAAACTCCGCCGCGTCGGCCAGCCACCCCTCCTTCAGGAACTGTTCGCCGTACTGCGCGTAGTTCGGGGGAGTCTTGTGCTCGGCCCACAGAAGATCGCGTTTGGCGACGGAGTCGGGAAGCATGAGGGCGCGAATGGTATCCGTAGGGAGAAAGGGTGTCAGCGAAAGAAAGGACGAGTCGGGTGACGGGAGTCGGGAGTTCGGAGTTCTGCCGCGGACGGATCAATGCGAAGCGACTACCCGGCGCCCGAGCGCCTTCGACAGGTACTGCCCGGTGTGAGAACTTTTCACACCCGCGACTTCTTCGGGCGTTCCTTCCGCGATCACGCGACCGCCTCCGCCGCCCCCCTCCGGGCCGAGATCGATGACCCAGTCGGCCGTCTTGATGACGTCCAGGTTGTGCTCGATCACCACCACTGTGTTCCCCGCGTCGGCGAGGATGTTCAGCACCCGGAGCAATGTACGGATATCCTCGAAGTGCAGGCCCGTCGTCGGCTCGTCCAGAATGTACAGCGTTCGCCCCGTGGAACGCTTGGCAAGCTCCCGCGACAGCTTCACGCGCTGAGCCTCGCCCCCGGACAGCGTCGGCGACGGCTGGCCGAGCTGCACGTAGCCGAGCCCCACGTCCGACAGCGTCTTCAGAATCCGCATGATCTCGGGATGGTTCGCGAAAAGTTGAAGCGCTTCCTCGACCGTGATGCCCAGAATTTCCGCGATGTTCTTGCCGCGGAATCGTACTTCCAGGGTCGCGTCATTGAAGCGCTTCCCGTTGCAGACTTCGCACGGCACGAAGACGTCGGCGAGAAAGTGCATCTCGACCATTTTGAGGCCGTCGCCCTGGCAGGCTTCGCAGCGGCCGCCTCGGACGTTGAAGGAGAAGCGGCCGGCTTTGAAGCCGCGGAGTTTCGACTCGGGGAGGAGGGCGAAGAAGTCGCGGATCGGGTCGAAGGCCTTGGTGTATGTCGAAGGGTTGGAGCGTGGAGTGCGCCCGATCGGCGTCTGGTCGATGTCGACGACCTTGTCGATGTGCTCGAGGCCCTTGAGGCCCGCGTGCTTCCCGACCTTGAGGTCGGACTCGTTGATGGCGTTCAGCGCGGCGGGCAGGAGGATCTGGTTCACGAGCGTCGACTTCCCCGCCCCGCTCACGCCGGTCACGCAGACGAATTTCCCGAGCGGGATGTCGACGTCGATGCCCTTGAGGTTGTTTTCGGAGGCGCCCAGAATCCGAAGCGCTTTTCCGATTCCCTCGCGGCGTTTATCGGGCGATTCGATCTCGCGGGCGCCGCTGAGGTACTGGGCGGTCAGGGACTTTCCGCTCGAGGAAATCTCGGCGGGCGTTCCCTCGCCGACGACCTCACCGCCATGAACGCCGGCGCCGGGGCCGAAATCGATGAGCCAGTCGGCCTGCTCCATCATCTCGCGGTCGTGCTCGACGACGACGACGGAGTTTCCGATGTCGCGCAGTTTTTTCAGGGCGCCGATCAGCTTCGCATTGTCCTTCTGGTGCAGGCCGATCGACGGCTCGTCGAGGATATAGATGACGCCGGTCAGCTCGCTGCCGATCTGGGAAGCGAGGCGGATGCGCTGGGATTCGCCGCCCGAAAGCGAAGGGGCGAGGCGGTCGAGCGACAGGTAACCGAGCCCGACATCGAGGAGGAACCCGAGGCGGCCGCGGATCTCCTTGAGAATTTCTGACGCGATGGTCGCGCGCGCGCCCTGGAGCTTGAGAGACAACAGGAAGTCGGCGGCGTCCCGGATCGTGAGCGCGCAGAATTCCACGATCGACTTCCCGCCGACCCGCACTCCCAGCGCCTCTTTCCGCAGCCGCCCCCCCTCGCACGACGGACAGATCCGGTCGCTCATGAACTGGGTCGCCCAGCGCTTGACCGACTCCGAGCTGCTCTCCTTCAGCCGCCGGAGCATCTTGTTCACGACGCCTTCGAAGCGGAAGCGGTACGTCCCGCTCGAGTTCCGCCCCTTCCAGGACAGCTCGAGCCGTTCGTCGCCGGCCCCGTACAGAACGGCCTTCTGCTGATCCCTGGAAAGCTTCGACCAGGACTTGTCGAGGTTGATCTTGAAACGCTTCGAGACTGCGAGGATTACGTCCTTGTCCCAGCCGGTGCGCGCCTCGTGAACCTTGCCCCAAGGCGCGACGGCGCCGTCAGCGATGGACTTCGAAGGGTCGGGGACAATTTTCGAGGGGTCCATCTCGACTTTCGTCCCCAGCCCGTTGCACTCCGCGCACATCCCCTGCGGCGAATTGAACGAGAAGATCTGCGGCGTCATTTCCGGAAACGAGTGCCCGCACTTCGCGCACGAGCGGTGCTCGCTCATCAGCAGGTCAGGCTTCCCTTCCGCCGCGACGATGAGGCTCCCCTTGCCTGCGCGAAGCGCCGTCTCGACCGACTCGCTGATGCGCGCGCGCCCCGCCGTGCTGACCGTGATCCGGTCGACGACGATCTCCACGTTGTGCTTCCGCTTCTTGTCGAGGTCGATCTTCTCCGACAGGTCGAGCACCTTTCCATTGACCCTGACGCGCTCAAACCCCGACCGTTTCGCCTCCGCAAACGTCTCCGCGTGCGTTCCCTTCCGATTCTCCGCCACCGGCGCCAGCAGCATCGCGCGGCTCCCCTGCGGCAGCCGCAGCACCTCGTCCACGATCTGCTGCGACGTCTGCGGCTTCACCGCGTCGCCGCACTTCCAGCAGAAGAGCTCGCCCGCACGGGCGAAGAGGACGCGAAGGTAGTCGTGGATTTCGGTGACGGTGCCGACGGTCGAGCGCGGGTTGCGTGAAGCGGCCTTCTGCTCGACCGAGATCGTCGGCGCGATCCCCCGGATGTGGTCGTAGAGCGGCTTCTCCATCTGCCCGAGGAACTGGCGCGCGTAAGACGAGAGCGACTCGACGTAGCGTCGCTGGCCTTCCGCATACAGCGTATCGAACGCCAGCGACGACTTCCCCGATCCCGACACGCCGGTGATCACCACGAGCTTCTTCTTCGGAATCTCCACGTCGATGTTCTTGAGATTGTGCTGCCGCGCACCTTTCACGACGATCCGGTCGAGTTCCATGGCGCGACACTCTGCGCGAGGCGGCAGGACCCGTCAACGCGGAAGCGGGTGATACCATTCGCCCGTGCCGAACTCGTTTCCCAAACTCCTCCGTCTCACCCGCCGCGACGAGTTCGACCAGGCGTTCGCTTCCGCCCACAAAGCCAGGGACCCCGTTCTCCAGCTCCACGCGCGTCCCAACGGCCTCGGCCTTCCGCGGCTCGGGATCGTTGTCGGGCGGCACGTGAAAGCGAAGCCGGCGCGAAACCGGATCAAGCGACTGCTGCGGGAAGCGTTTCGCCTGCACCGCGAGGAATTGACGCCCGGGTGGGACTACCTCTTCCTCCCGCGGAAAACCGCAAAGCTCACTCTCGCCGAAGTCGCCGCTTCGCTCGTCAAACTCGCGAGAAAGGCAGCGCCGCCTGACGACGCGCCCGCGCCGTAGGGATACAATCGCATCTTCACCCGAAGGGAGACCGCTCATGCGCCGCGCCCTTTTCGCTCTCGCCGCTTCCCCGCTCCTCGCGACATTTGTCGGGTCCGAGGACCCCAAACTCCCGTCCGGAGGCACACCCGTGCTCGTCGAGCTGTTCTCCAGCCAGGGGTGAAGCTCGTGTCCGAAGGCCGAGGAGTTCCTCGGGAAAGTCGCGAAGAAGGAAAAGGGATACGAGAACGCGATCGCGCTCGTCTACCACGTCGACTACTGGGACGGCCTCGGGTGGAAGGATCCGTTCGGGTCGAAGCAGATGACGGAAGCGCAGAATCTGTACGCGAAGCCGCTCGCGATCAAGGGGATGTACACGCCGATGATGGTCGTGAGCGGCGCGATGCACTCCTCGAACATGGGAGCCGTCGACAAGAGGATCTCCGATGACTCGAAAGCGGAAGCGATCGTGACGATCGAGGCGAGCGGGAAGCAGTCCGCCGCGGGCGCCATCGTCGAGGCGAAGATCGCGGTGCAACAGGACGAGAAGATTGCCGTCGAGCTGACGATCGCCGCCGCCGAGAACAACATCACGACCGCCATCAAGGCCGGAGAATTGAAAGGCGAGACCGTGACCGAATTCGCCGTTGTCCGCTTCCTGTCAAGACCGGTCGCGCCCGGCAAGGACGGCAAGGCCGCATTCGAAGTCCCGCGCGGGAAAGACTGGAAAGCCGAAAACGTTTACCTCGCGATCGTCGCGCGCGACCCCGAAACGAAGAAAGTGCTCGGCGCGAAGCGACTCGAATGGAAGGACCTAACCGAAGCGAAAAAATGAGCGTGCCCTGGTACGAGTGGCCGTTCGAACCCGTGCGCTGGATCTTCATCGGCGTGGTCTGGCTCTATCGCATGACCCTCTCCCGCATCATGCCCGACGTCTGCCGTTTTCAGCCGACCTGCGGCGCATACTGCCTGGAGGCGCTTCAGAAGCGCGGGCTGTTCGTGGGCGGCTGGCTCGGGGTGAAGCGACTCTGCCGCTGTCACCCGTGGGGCGGATTCGGGCCGGACCCGGTGCCGGAAAAGTCGACTGCGCCTCCTACACAAACCTCCTGACGTCCTCGTTCGCCAGCGCGCCCTTCAGCCGCCGCTTCACGTAGTCGCGGTCGATGTTCACCGTCCCCTTTACCTCGTCCGGCGCTCCGTAGGAAACTTCCTCCAGCACTTTCTCGATCACGGTGTGCAACCGCCGCGCGCCGATGTCCTGCATCTTCTCGTTGGCGAGCGCGGCGAAGGACGCCATTTCGTGGAGGGCGTCGCCCTCGAAGATGACTTTCACGCCTTCGGTGGCGAGGAGCGCCGTGTACTGCCGCGTCAGCGCATTCTGCGGCTCCGTCAGGATCTTGAGGAAGTCGTCGCGGTTGAGGGACGTCAGCTCGACTCGGATCGGGAAGCGGCCCTGGAGTTCCGGAATGAGGTCGCTGGGCTTGCTCATGTGGAACGCGCCGGCGGCGATAAAAAGGACGTGGTTGGATTTCACCGGGCCGTATCGCGTCTGGACTACGGTGCCCTCGACGACCGGCAGGAGGTCGCGCTGGACTCCCTCGCGCGAGACGTCCTGCCCGCTGGCGGGGCCCTGCCGGAGCGCGACCTTGTCGATCTCGTCGATGAAAATGACGCCGAGGTTTTCCGCGCGCCAGATCGCATCGCGAAGGACCTTTTCCTTGTCGAGGAGCTTGTCGAATTCCTGCGCTTCGATCACTCGCCGCGCTTCGGAGACCGGCATCCGGCGCGTGACGTGCTTCGTCGGGAACATGTTTCCCATCATCGAGTGGAAGTCGATCCCGTACTCCTCGAACCCTTGCGCGCCGAACGCCTGCATCATCGCCTGCGGGCGGTCCTCGACGACAACCTCAACTTTCTGGCCGTCGAGCTCGCCTTTGCGGTACTTCGCACGCGCCGCTTCTCGCTCCTTTTCGCTGTCCCCAGGCGGCGCCGCAGCGTCGAGCCCGAGCCGCCGCTCCGGCGGCGGGACGAGCAGATCGAGCACCCGCTCTTCGGTCGCGCGCGAGGCCGGCTCGCGAATGTCCTCAATGAGCTCCGACCGCACGAGTCTCACCGCGTTCTCCGTCAGGTCGCGGATCATCGACTCGACGTCGCGGCCGTGATACCCGACTTCGGAATACCGGGATGCTTCGACCTTAAGGAAGGGCGCCTTGACGAGCGCCGCGAGCCGCCGGGCGATTTCGGTCTTGCCGACGCCGGTCGGCCCGATCATCAGGATATTCTTCGGAATGACGTCTTCGCGCATCGCGGCGGGAAGCTGCTGCCGGCGCCAGCGATCGCGCACGGCGATCGCGACGGCTTTCTTCGCAGTTGCCTGGCCGACGATGTAGCGGTCGAGCTCGGCGACGATTTGCTTCGGAGTCAAAGATTGCATAGGCCGAAGAGTGTATGCGCACTCGAGCCGGGCGTCACGCTGGCCGAGGGCGAGTTGCGGCAGTCCCTCGCAACTCGCAACCCGCAACTCGCAACTGCTGTCACCGTTTCTTCGCTGCGATAAAACACATGACGCGATTCTCGCCCGCTTGCCGCAGACGGTCGTTCAGCCACGCATTGTTCGAGTCGATCTCGACCGCCGCCTCGTAGCTCGCGCACGCCTGCTTGAAGCAGTTCAGCGCCTTCATGTTCTCGCCGTCCCGGTCGGCGGTCTTGTCGTCGAAGGACTTTTCGAGGTGAACCATCCCCTGGTCGTACGCCTTGTTCCCCTTGTCCACGTGCGCCTGTACGACAGGATTCGAGAACCTCGGCGGCGGTTGATTTGAGACGTCTCCTGAACCGTTCCCGGCACCCGGGTCCGCGGGGACCGGCGGCGGATCGTCCGGCGGCGTCGTCGGGTCCTTCGGCGGATCGACCGGATCTTTCGGCGGGTTCACCGGGTCCTTCGGCGGATTCACCGGATCCTTCGGCGGTTTGACGTTCTTCGGCGGGTCCGTCTTCGCCACCAGCCCCCCCACCATCCGCGCGTACCGCGATTCCGGATACTTCGCAATCAACTCCCGTCTCTTCGCCTCCGCCGCGTCCGCATTTCCCTTCTTCACGAAATACTGATAGAGGTTGTACACCATCTTCGCCTTCGTCTCCGTCGCCGCCTGCATCACGTTCCGGTCCAGCTTCACAGCCGTCTCCAGCAGCGCCTGCACCTTGTTGTCCAGCTGGTTCTTGATGCAGAACACCGCCAGCTCGTAGTAGTCCACCCCGGAAGGCTTCGGACCCATCCCCTCCATCTTCTGCGCGAATTCCTTCTCCAGCTCCGCCAGCACCTCCGCCTTCGATTGTTTTTCCACGCGCTTCACCTGCACCGACGAGAACCGCGCCACGATCCCGCTGTCCTTGCGCAGCTCGATGAAGTCGCTTCCTTCCTTCTCCAGCACTCCATCAATCACGCCGCCATTCTCGAGGTAGACCGTCGCCCGGTTGTCGACCGGGAGGATGTCGGCGGGATTCACCTGCTCGACGAGGCCGGCGAAAAGCGCGGCATTCTGCGAAAGCGCCTCGATCTTGCGGCGGTCGTCCGCCGAGAGCCGGCCGGACAATGCCTGCAGGAACTTTCGCTTCGCGCCCGCAAAGTTCCCGCCGCGGTAGAGAGTCTCGCCTTCTTCCACCATCGCGATCAGCGTCGGATCGCTCGACTTCAGGTCAACCGGCGTCGGCTTGATCGCCGTATCCGTCGGCTTCGCCCCGTTGTCAGGCGGCTTCTGCGCGGTGGCATTGCCATCTCCCGCAGGCTTTTTCCCGTCGTCGCCGGGCTTGAGCTGGCCGGCCGGAAGCGGCTTGAGCCCCTCGACGATCTGCTTCGCGCTCCCGGGGTGCTCCTGCTGGTACTCCCAGACACCCCAGCCGAGGCCGCCGGCGACGGCGAGGAGGCACATGAAGAGGAACAGGCCGATGCGCATCGGAAGAACTTTACCAAATAGGGCGGGAGGAGGCTTCTGCTGTTTGGACGCGAGCGCGGCCGGCGCGTTTCAGGATTTCTGACGCGCAGCGGGGCGAAGGGGGCCAAAAGCCGATAAAGAACGGGCCGATTCATGGCCCGGCCTTTGCATCCCGGCATGAACCTGGAACACCCCCTCCTCCTCCTCGCCGTCATTCCCGCGCTCGCAGTCATCGTGTGGCTGCGTCGCCGGCCTGTGCTGCGTTCGCTGGCCGCCCTCGCCGCCGTCGCGGCGGCCGCCGGACCCCGATTCGGCGACACCGACGAACCTCCGCGCTGCCGCGTCTACGTTCTCGATGCGTCCGCGAGCGTCGGCGGGCCGGGGGAGGCGCTGATGCTCGCGAAGGCGGACGCGCGGGACCTCGGCACGAGGGACGAAGCGGCGCTCGTGTGGGTAGCGGAGCGCGCCGTGGTGGAGCTGGCGCCCGGTCCGGTTGCGAGGCTGTTCGAGCTCACGAAGTCAAGGTCCCT
>WSZJ01000026.1:0-747 GCA_009773755.1 Planctomycetota bacterium
GGTTCTGCTGGTTCGCGGCAAACGCCCGCGCCTTCGGCAACCCGTTCTTCCCGATCGTCGCAAGCGCCACGGGGGATTCCCACCGCGTCGGCAGCATGCCCGTCTCGATGACCGGAGGCCCGTCGCTGGACAACATGGCCCAGAGCGCGTTCGAGATCTTCGGCCGCCGGTACGTGAAGTTCGACGCCTTGATCACGCCGACGTCGGATCGCACGGGCTGGGGTCTTGCCATTTCGCTGATCGGGCCCCTTGCGCTGGGCTGGCTCGTCGTGCGCGACAGGACGTGGCGCGCCCCCGCGGTTGTTTTCGCGACCGGCGTCCTGCTCACGCTGCTCCTCGTCGAGCACGACCCCTACAATTCCCGCTTCATCCTGTGGGCCGCCGCCCTTCCCGCCGCCGCGCTCGGGACCGTCGCGCCCCGCCTGCCGAAAGCCTGGATCGCCATCGTCCTCATCGCATACGCCGCCGGGGCGGACCTGGTGCGCACTTCCGTTCCCGCCGCGTTCTGGGCGCGCCAGCCGGACGGAAGCATCAAGGTCGACGAGATTTTCCTGAAGGCCTACCTGAAGGGATCGTGGGAGCAGCGCGACGCGCGCCGGATCGTGCTGGTGCGCCTGGTCGGCGCGCCGGGCGGGCCTGACGAGGCGATCAACTGGCAGGCTCGCTACGACGAGAACATGCCGGTCATGTGCCTCACCGCCGGCTGGCCCGTGGCGGCGCTGGCGCGCGCGGATTACCGCAGGCAGG
>WSZJ01000026.1:793-32883 GCA_009773755.1 Planctomycetota bacterium
CGAGTTCGCGGCGCCACGCAACGCCACGGAACTGATCGACACGATGCGGGCCCGCGGCTGCCGGCGGCTGCTCGTGTGGTATGCCCCCATCGAGGTCCAGGACGCCGTCGCTCAGGCCGTCGTCGCCGGTCAACTCACGCCGCTTCACGCCGGCTGGTTCCAGCGTGTCGGCCCATGACCGGCGGCCTCTGGGAATCCCAGGAAGTTTTCAGGGGAGCGGAAGGCCCCGCATCGCGGGCTGTGCTTTCGTGGGCGCTCGCCCTCGTGGCCCTCGTGCCCTCGATGATGTTGCTCGGCGGGTCCCTCCGGCCGAAGACTTGCTGGCTGCGGTCGATGGTCCACGCGGTCGCGCGGCCCTGCTGGGCTGCGCCGCTCGTTGCCGCGCTCGTCGCGCTGCTCATTTCGGGCGCGCTCGCCGCGAGGCACCCGCCGACCGCCTACATCCACGACGAATTCACGTACCTCATGCAGGCCGATACGTTCGCTCACGGCCGCGTCTCGAACCCCGTTCCGCCGGAATGGAGACACTTCGAGACTTTTCACATTCTCCTCCAGCCAACCTACTCCGCGAAATACCCGCCGGGCCAGGCCCTCACGCTCGCCCTCGGGCAGATCCTCTTCGACGCCCCGATCGCAGGGGTCTGGCTGGCGTTCGCCGCCGCATGCGCCGCCGTCGCGTGGGCCGCGCGCGCCTGGCTCGGCCCCCGCTGGGGACTCGTCGCAGGCCTCCTGGCCGCCCTCCACCCGTCGATCCACATGTTCAAGCCCTTCACGTGGACCCAGTCCTACTGGGGCGGCGGCCTCGCGTTCCTCGGCGGCGCCCTCCTCATGGGCGCGTGGCGCCGCCTCGACCGCCACGTCGCCGTCTCCTCCGGCCTCGCCTTCGGCGCAGGCCTCTCCATCCTGCTCCTCACCCGCCCCTGGGAAGGCGTCGTCGCCACTCTCCCCATCGCCGCAGGGCTCCTCGCGCGGCAATTCGACGGATCCCATGCCTTGAAGCCCTTCTTCCTTCGCTTCGCGCTCCCCGTCGCCGCCCTCCTCCTTCTTACCGCCGCAGGCGTCGCGCGCGTCAACAAGGCCGTGACCGGAAGCGCCACGACGATGCCCTACATGGAGTACGAAAAGCAGTACGCCGCCGCACCGATCTTCATTTTCCAGGAAGCGCCCCCCGCGCGCTGGAACGAGCATCCGGGGATCACCTCGTACCACGGCGGCTGGAGCCGGGGGATCTACGAGAAGCAACGGTCGCTGAAGGGCTTCCTAGCGGTTTTCGCGTTCAAGTGTTTCCTTCTCTTCAATTTCTACCCCGGCGCGTACCTCGGGCTCATCCCCGGTTTTTTCATGCTCCTTCGTTCTCACCGCTTCGGCCGCATCTCGCTCGTCGTCGTCTTCGGCCTCATCGCCACGTTCTGCACCTGCTGGACGCAGCCGCACTACGTCGCCCCGGCGGCGGGGGCGTTCTTTCTCTTCGCAACGGCGTGCGCGCGGCGCCTCGCCTGCTGCCTGAAAAATCGCCGCGCCGCGCTCTGGATGGCCGCCACGGGCCTTCTCTCCAGTCCGGTTCTGCTCATGTTCGGCGGCCTGATCCTGCCGTCGCGCTCCCGCCCCGCGTGGGCGGACGAGCGGGTCAGGATCATCCAGGAGCTGGAAGCGCGTCCCGGCAATCACCTCGTCTTCGTGAAATACGGGCCGCTTCACAACATCAATTTCGAATGGGTCTACAACTCGGCCGACCTGACGTCCCAGCGGATCATCTGGGCGCGCACCCGCGACGAAGAGAAGGACGCGCGGCTCGTGCAGGCATTTCCGGGGAGGGAAGTGTGGGAGATTGAGCCTGATCGAGGAGTGCCGCAGATGAAAAGAGTCGAAGGCGAAGGGAAATAGGATCTGCAATCGCTGGTCTATTAGCACCACTGAAAAAAACGGCGTTGCCACAGAGGGCACAGAGAGCACAGAGAATGACAAGACTGCCGGAGGCGTAACAGAATTGATGACGAACTCCTGAAAAAAAGTCTGTTCTCTGTGTCCTCTGCGCCCTCTGTGGCAAAGTCGTTTTGTGAGCATCGGAACGAAGATCAGCTCCCGACACGCCATTTGACACCATCAGCCGTCGGGACGAGCGACAACAGACCCTTCACTTTCATGGTGTTGAATATCTCCCCTTGCCCGGATCCGTGCGCCACGGCCGACTCCACGAGCACCTTTCCTCCATCGACGCAGAATTGCGCGTACGGAACATCGAGGAACGCCGGCGGTTTCACCTTCGCGAGTTTCCCGGCGGAAGCGCGCCATGCGGCGGAACGGTCGCCCGTGCAGTAACCGTGAGTCCAGTCCGCGCCGCGGTACTCCACGATCGTCCATTCGCGCCGGTCGCGCCTGCGCATGGCGGCCGCGACGGCCTTCGCGACGGCGGCGTTCCCGCGCTTCTTCACCATGTTTTTATTTCACATCCGCCGGCGCGATCGGGTCCCAGCCCGGGAGCTTTCCGCGCAGTCCCCGCAGCGACAGCCACACTTCATTGAAGATCGAGAGCACCAGCCCTCCCGCGATGACTCCCGCGCTCGCCATGTTCCAGGGCTTGTGGTCACGGCCTTTCATCGCTTCCCACACGTACACCCCCCCTGCGGCGAGCCCAACGAACAGGATCCCGATCCCGAAGAGGAGTCCGAGGTACCGCCAGAGGACGCGGCGGTTGTCGCGGTGGACGCGGACGATGCCGCCGGCGATGGAGAGGTTCCACCAGAAGAGGGAGAAGAGGCAGATCCCCCAGCGCGCGTCGTTCGCGTAGCTGCCGGAGTGGGGGAAGACGAGGAAGGTGAACGCGACCAGGAGGGCGGACCAGGTGAAGAGTCGCATCTGCAGCGACCATTTGCGCGACTTGTGGCGGAACATTCGCATCGAGAGCAGCGCGCCGGGGAGGCCGCCGAGGGTGCAGAGGTAGACCAGGGTTTTTTCCGAGACGCGCCAGTCGCCTTTCTCGGCCCGCCGCTTGTCCTCGCGCCAGACGAGGAGGCTGATGGAGTTAACGAGCAGGAGGTAGAAGCCGAGCTTGAACCAGATCCGTTCCGGGTGGCGGGCATCGATAGCGACGAAGAACATTTCCGATCCGTCCATCGCGAACCACGTGGCGAGAGGCAGGATGTAGAGGAGCCAGTAAATCTTGTTGATGGACCAGAAGGGAAGGGTGCGCAGCGCGGCGGCAGGAACCGTGGCGGACGGATTCGCATCGGGCATGGGGCTGATTATGGCGGCGCCCATTGCCCGCGGCGCGGGAAACCGCCACTTCACTCAGTCTGGAGTACGGAGTGCGCCTTCATGCGGTAGACGCTTTGAACCCAGCCGTCGACCTCGAGCTCGCCGACTTCCAGCACTCCTTCGACCCCCGTCGGCGTCAGCTTGTGCTCGGGGGAACCTGTGTCCTCTTCCATCGTGACGACGATCCACTCGTTGACCTGCGGGGCTATGCCGAAGCAGCACTGCGGAATGTTGCGCATCAGGAGGAATTCGGTGATCCGGTCCTCGTCCCAGACGGTCGGGAGCATGTAACCGACCACGCAGACCTGCTTGCCGTTCAACGCACGGAGATTCTCGGGAATCTGTTCCGGACGTTTCGACGTGTCGCCCTCCTTCCGTTTCGACGGGATCACGTAGAGAAATGAGGCCAGGGTGTTGTAGGAGACGGTCGGGTACTCCGCTTCCGCCTCCGGAGTCCGCTCGATCGAGGGAGCCTGCGGGCCGCCGTGATTGGCGGGGATGTGGCCGGAGCGCGCGGTTCCGTCTCCCGGGGGCGTCCCGGTGGAAGGGAGCCTTTCTTCGCCGGCCGGGGCCGGCGCCGGGGAGTCGATCGCAGCGCCGCGAACTTGAGCTGTGGAGGCAGGCGGACGGCGGGTTTGCAGGGCCCCACGGATCCGCCAGGCTGCGACGCCGAAAGTCGCGACGACGACGATCGTCATTGCGAGCGCGATTCTGCCTGACGAGTGGCGGCTTTTCGTGTTCATCGAGTGTCTCGTGCGGCCCATCTTACTACGACTGCGGCGCCAGGTTCTCTGCCACCGGCGTCCGGTACGCCTTCAGCGCCGGGACGATGCCGGCCGCGGCGGCCAGCAGGAGCATCCCCGCCGGCGCAAGCGCGGCGGCCGGGTGGTATTTCCAGATGTCGAGCACGACGCCCGTCTGCGAACGAACGACCATCGCCGCCCCCGCGAGGATGCCGAGATTTACGAGCCACCCGAGCGCCGCGCCGATCGCCCCGATCGACGCCGACTCCAGCACGATCGCCGAGAAAACCACGCGCCGCTTCGCCCCCAGCGATCTCAGGATCGCGAAGTCGCGCCGCCGCTCGTTCATCGTGTTGTAGAGCGCCGCGAGAATCGATCCCGCCGCCACGAACATCACCAGGTACGCGACCAGCGCCAGCACGCGGTCGAGCCAGCCCATCCGGTCGAAGAACTCCGACAGCGATTTCGCGATCGGCCAGGCCAGCGTCGCCTCCTTCCCCTGCCGGTTGATCCTCTGGTCGAGCATGAACCCCGCCATCGAATTCCGGAACTTCAGCATCACCGCGCTGACTTCCTTCGCCTCGTCCGGAATCGCTTCCCCCGGCTTCGCCCGGTACGCCTCGCCCTTTCCGTGCAGCACGTGCCCGCCCATCCGGAAAATCCCCTCGATCGGAATCCAGACGACCCGGTCGGACGGCGAATTCGTCGGCTCCAGCACCCCCACGACGACGTACTCCTCATCGTGGTCGTGCTCCCCTTCGGTTACCCCGTGCTCCGGATGAAACATCGTCCCCACCGACATCCGCGCCCCGTCGGCCACCGCGCTCCCGATCACCGCTTCACGCAGCTTCGGGTCGAAGAAGCGGCCGCCGGGCTCGGCCTTGAAGCGCTGCCCCTTGCGGTATTCGAAATCGGTGAAGAGCTCCGGCGTGGTGCCGACGATGCGCCAGCCCTTGTAGTTGTCGCCGACGGCGTACGGAATCGCGAGGGCGACCTGCGGGTCCTTGCGCACGTCCTCGTACATCGACCACGGGATGTTTCCTGGCGACGTGTCGAGGTGGAACACGGTGTTCAGGACGAGCTGAAGCTGCGACCCGCGCGCGCCGAGGACCGCGTCGAAGCCGACCGGTCCGCCGACGAAGGCGTCGTGCGCCTGCTGGCGCACCGAGAAAACTGCGATGACCAGCCCGCAGCCGAGCGCCGCCGCCAGCGCCGTCACGGCCGTCGAGAGCGAGTGCTGCGCGAGGCTTCGCCGTACGATGAGGAAGAGGCCGCCCGGAATGCTGCGCGGGATCACGGCGCGACTCCGGCGGCGGCGCGGTTGATCGCGGCCAGGTCGACCTGGCGCTCGAAGCGGCCGAGGACGTCCGGGTCATGGCTCACGATGAGCAGAGCGGCGCCGGATTCGCGGCATACCTCCCGGATCAGGTCGAGCGCTTCCGCCGCATTCCGCGCATCCAGGTTTCCCGTCGGCTCGTCGGCAAGCACGAGTTTCGGCCGGTTCGCGACGGCGCGCGCGATCGCCACGCGCTGCTGCTGCCCGACCGACAGCTGCCGCGGCCGGTAGTTCATCCGGTCCCCCAGCCCCACACGCTCGAGCAGGTGCCGCGCCCGCGCGCCGTCCGCCCCGCCGCCGAAGAGCATTCCCAGCGCCACGTTCTCCAGCGCCGTGAATCCCTGAAGCAGGTTGAACGTCTGGAAGATGTACCCGATCTTCCGCGCGCGCAACGCGTCCCGCTTCGATTCCGACAACGCGGCCACGTTTTCTCCCTCTACAACGATCTCGCCCGAGTCCGGCACCAGGATCCCCGCGATCAGGTTCAGCAGCGTCGTTTTCCCCGAGCCGCTTCCGCCGCGAAGCGCCACGTGCTCTCCGGCCGCCAGGCGGAATTCCGCGATGTCGATGACCGGCGACGCTTCGCCCTCCGGGGAGACGTAGGATTTACGGAGGTTGCGGATTTCGAGAAGAGGCGCGGGGCCGTCCATCGTCACTTGCGGTACTCCTCGGCGATCTCGACGTGCATCCTGGCGATCGCTTCGATCAGGGCGCGTCTCCTCTGGTCGACGATCGAATCCTTTCCCCGGTTGCCAGGGTTCACGGTGTCGGAGAGTTCGGCCGAGTTCAGCGGCTGCCCGGGAGCGCGGATCGTCGCTTTCGCGCGGAACGAGGGCCTGTCTTCCCCGCGCTCGTCGACCTTCCAGCCCAGCGAGCGTACGGCTTCGTCGCCAAGCCAGAAATCCTCGATCGTCATCCGGATGACGATGTCGGCCGACATTTCGTCGCCTCCGTGGCCGAATCCCGCAGCGGCGACAGCCTGTGCGGCCGCGAGGCGCACGGTTTCGGAAAGCGCGCGCTTGTCGATCTCAACATGCGTTTTTCTGACGACCGGCTCCGCGATCCAGACAGATCCTGCGGCCGGAACCGGGTCGTTCTCGAAGCGCAGGCCGCCGCATCCCGCGAGGGCCAGCGCCGCAAACGCGGTCAGCATCTGCTTCATTTCTCCTCCTTCATTCGACCGGCTTCGCAAGTCCCCCGTACCTTGCCGCTGGCACGCTTTCGAGCGTATCAGGCTCCTCAGCGTTTGCGGTAGTCCCGGGCGATCTCGCGGATCGACCTGGCGATCCGCTCCACCAACGCCTTCGTGCGGCGCTCTTCGATGCTCTCCTTTGCAAATCCCCCGGACTCAATCGCGTCGACCAGCCTGGCCGAATTCTCCGCCTGCCCGCGCGCACGGATCTTCAGCAGCAGTCGTTGCTCGGGACTGGCGACCCCGGACCGAACCGCTCGCCAACCGAGAATCCGCACGGCATCGTCGCCGAGCCAGAACTGCTCGACCACCGCTTCGAGCGCCAGATCCGCGGAAGCCTCATCCGGGGCCAGCGTCAAACCCTCCGCGGCGACCGCCTCACGTGCCGCCGCCCTGATTCGCGCCGCCAGGACGGCCTTGTCAATTTCCGGATGCGTGGCCTGGATCTCCGGATTCGTCACCCACGCGGTCTCCGCCACGGGAGCAGGGTCGTTCTCGTAGCGCACGGGGCCGCAGCCCGCAAGCACGGCGAAAACGCAGAGCAGCCATCGTTTCATGATTTCTTCCTCCAGCATCTCGACTCGTCGTCAAACGTCGACAGCGCCCGGTTCGCCTCCCACCAGCCCTTCAGTTCGGCCAGCCCTCGCTTCTCCTCCGCGGGCGCGTTCGCCTCGGGCAGAAGCTGCTTCAGCGACTTCAGGGCCAGGCGCTTCACCAGCCCTGTCGATGCTTCCGAAGCCAGCCGCAGAAGTCCCTCGATTCCGGCAACTTCCCCCATTTCGGCCAGCGCCCGTGCCGCTTCCAGCGGGACGTACTCGTGCTCGTCCAGCGTCTCAGCCAGGCGCTTCAGATCCAGAATCGCATCTTTCGCCTGAAGAATCCCGAGCGCCTTCGCGGCTTCTTCGCGCACGTGCGCGTCCGTGTCCCGCAGCAGATTCCTCAGCATCGGCACGGCTTCCCGGCGTCCTTTCTCGCCCAGCGACCGCGCGGCAGCGGCGCGAACGTCGGCGTGATCGTCATGGAGGCTCAGCAGAAGCGCTTCGGGCGTGTCGCCCGCGGCGTGGCGGGGAGGGGGATGCGAGTGGCCGGGGTCGTGGCCGGTGGACTTGAGGAAATGGACGACGAAGAAACCCACGAGCGCGAGCAGCGCGGTTCCGCCTCCGGCAATGGCCAGCGCGCGGGCGCGGCTTTGGGCCGCGAACACGGCCTTGCCGACCGCGGCGAGGGCGAGGAAGGCGGCGAAGAAGCCGATGATGGTGGGGCCGCTGGGGCGGTCCCATGAGAAGAGGAGTCCGAGGGCCGAGACGAGGGTGCCGACGATCCAGCCCATCAGGAGGCGAGCGCGGACGGACTGCGCGAAAAGCGTTGCCACGACGGCGGGCGCGATGAGGTAACAGAAGACGAGGAGGACGCCTGCGATGGAGACCGAGGATGTGATGACGAAGCCGAAGGTAAGGTAGAAGAGAAAGTCCCAGAGGCGGACGTTGACGCCTTCGGCGGCCGCGCCCTCGGGATCGAGCGAGATCTTCAGGAACTTCGCGCGATAAGCGTAGTGGAAGGCTCCGACCACGGCGTAGATGGCGGCCGTCCTGGCGACCTGTTTCCAGGTGACCCAGACGATGCTGCCGGAGAGGAGGGCCTTCAAGTGTTCGCCGCCGTGCGCCGCCCGGTCTGCGAGGAGCACGGCGACGGCGGTCGCGATCGCGTAGACGAGGCCAATGACCGCTTCCTGCGGCACGCTTTCGTGTCGCGTCCGTGTGAGCGCGAACACGCCTGCCCCTGCGAGCGTGAAGCCGAGCGAGAGGAAGTACCCCGTCGGGGTTCCGATCTCGTGCCCGTAGAGGAACGCGACGGTGCCTCCCAGCGCCGCGATCTGGGCCATGGCGAGGTCCACGAAAATGACCTTGCGCGCCAGGACGTGGATGCCCAGGTAGCCGTGGATTCCCACGAGCACGAGGCACGCGAGGAAGGGCCAGAGGAGAACCTCGATCTTGCTGAGTTCGATCATTTGAGCGCGCCGGCGACCTCCTTCACAACATGGTCGATGATGGCGATGGCGTCATCTCCTTCGATGTCGACCTTGACCACCTTTGCGCCCGATTTCTCGGCGATCAGGTTCGGGGCGCTGTCGCTGAAGAACGGCTGCGTCACGACCGCCCGGATTTTTCGTGCCCGGGCCAGTTCGATGATGGAATTCACCTGGCCGCTTGAGGGAGAGATGCCGGGCTTCGCCTCGATGGTGCCTGCCAGCTTCATTCCGAACCGGTTCCAGAAGTAGTTCATGCTCGCGTGGTAGGCGATCACCTCCTTGCCCTTCGCGTCCGCCAGGTCCTTCAGCCAGCCGCCCACCTTGCCGGCAAGCTTCTGTTCCGCCAGGAACTCGTCGAGTTTGCCGTCCGCGGCAACCTGCGCCAGCTTCGCGCCGCCGGCCTCGTCCACCAGCTCGACGCCGAAGAGCGCTTCGTCGATCTTCCGCTCGTAGCTCTTACGGTTCTTTTCGTAGGTCTCCTTTCCTTTCGGGTCCAGCGCCGACAGTTTCTCGGCGATGCCGCCCGCGACGCCGCGGAGCGCGAGCGGGTCGAGGCTGTAGTGCGGATTCCCCATCGGGTGAACGTCGCCCATCGACCGGTCAATGGGGCCCTTCGGGACGTCGATGACCCGGACGGAGGCCGACGCGTCGAGGTACCCGGCGCTTCCAGGTTGAATCTTTCCGTTCCGGCATCCTTCGAGGAGCAGAGGAACCCATCCGATCTCGAGCTCGAGTCCGTTGACGATGAAGAGGTCGGCGCCACGCATCTTGACCATCAGGGATTGCCTGGCGTCCACGAAGTGGGGATCTTCACCCGGACGGGCGAGTGAGCTGACGGACACGCGGTCGCCGCCGACTTCACGGGCGACGGACCCGAGAGACGGGATTGTCGCGACGACTTCGAGCTTGTCGTCCGCCGCGGCGGGGGAAGCGATGATCAGGGCAAGCAGCAGTTTTTTCATGAAGGAGCGCGAAGGCCCGCGGAGGGCCGGGTCTTCGCGCTTTTCCTTTCTCGAGGAGTTGAAGGGGTTCAGAACTTGTGGGCTCCGTGCTTTCCGATCAGGACTTCGACCTGGAGCCAGATCGAGTGCTCGTCATAGCCGTGTCCGGTCTGGATGTGCCTGGCGTGGTCGTAGTTGTACTGAAGCCGGATCTTGCTGAACTCGGTCGGGTACCACGTCAGCGCCGGCGAAATGCGATAGCGGGAGTCATGGAGCGGGTTCAGGGTGTTGAGCTCTCCGTCGGCGCGGTCGAAGCGGAGACCGGCCGTCCAGCCGGGAGTGAATCCCACGACCGCCTGCGCGTAGTACCCCCAGTCCTGGAACCACTCATGGCCGAACTCCGATCCTGCTCCGTCGTCGAAGGCGCCCCTTTCGTACCGGCGCATCAGGAATTCCGCCTGGAACTGCACGAACGGCCAGCCGCGCTCGTTCCTGACCGGCTTCCAGCGGACATAGAAATCGGCTCCGTAGATGTCCGTGTCCGCATGCCTGCCCGTGGCATTCGGCCCGTGGATGTACGAAACCCCGAACGAGGTCGCGATCGACTCCCCGATATCGAGGGTCGAGGTCAGTCGGCCGAGATACGCCAGGTCGCGCCAGGTGCGCAGATCCCGCCGCTCCTGGAAGGACGGAACGACCTCCGCCCCGTCCTGGTTGAACGAGAACATCGTCTCCCCGAAGGCGTTGTAGACGCCCGCTACCGCTTCGAGATAGAAGGGTGTCGGCGCGAGCCATGACGCATTGACTCCGGTCGACCGCAGCCCGTCGGCCCCGAAAAACCGGCTGAACGCGACCGGCTGATCGACAAAATGCCAGGCGTGCGGGTGTTGCCGATTCTGGCGTCCGAATTCGAGGAAACTGTGCCCGCCGCGGATCTGAAAGCCACCAGGCAGGGACGTCGTCGTGAAAAATGCTTCTTCCAGCTCGATCTCCGACTCGCCTGAATCGCTGACCACATAGGTGACGTGCGCCTCGGCGTTGAAGTATGGATCGACCGCGCCCGAGAGCGTCAGCTCGACGTTCTGAAGCGTGAACCCCCGGCCGGCAGGGTCGTGATGCCCAGGATTCAGCAGGTCCAGCTCCGCATCCCGGGCCGTCGACGTCCCTCCAAGCGCCAGGATGTCCAGCGACACATCGATCAGCCGCGCCGTCGCGCCGCCGCCGAGGGATACACCCCAGGCCTCGTTCGAGCGCGTCACCGTCTTGTCCGGCGTTTTCTCGGCTTCCTTCTTCTCCAGTTCGTCGAGTCGCTTCTTCGAAATCTCCAGCTCCTCCCGGATCTTCTGCAGCTCTTCCGACTGCCCCCACGCTGCCAGCGGCGCCAGCAGCGCGGCCATCACAAGCACGATGCGCATGGAAACTCTCCCCGAGTGCGATTGAAAAATGGCCGCGGAAGCATCCATTGATGCTGCGGCGTGAGACGGCGCGGTGCGGACCTACGCCCGGGGAGGGGGCGCGCGCGCGGGAGAGTTGAAGTCGAGCGTCGCGGCGACGGCGCGTTCCGAAGGAGCTGACGCTGCAAGGGCCGGCGCGTCGGACGCAATCGCCTGTGAAGAAAATGGTTCAGAAAAGGATGGAAGGGCGAGCAAGCCGCAGACCGTGCACTCATCCTCGTCGTGGCAGACGTGGCCGACCGCGTCGCGGCCGTCCTCGCTGATGCAATGTTCATGGCCGTGAAGCGCTTCGATCCGGTGAAGCGGGCCCGCCGTGCCGGCGACAAAGATCGCGGCGGCGAGAAGCGCGAAGAGGGATGTGCGGAGAATCGGGCGGGATCGCATCGGTAACACTTGTAACTCTAAACGGTGAGGCGCGGCACGAAGTATCTGAAATTCTGGGTTGCGGGTCTCGATTTGCGAGGAACGGAACAACGGCCGTCCTCCGGCAAATGCCGGACGGGCGTCCGATTCTCGACTACTTTTTCAACTTCGACTTCTTCACCCGCTTACGCGCGGACGACTTCATCGATTCGCTTCCGCATCCCGAGCTGCCGCAGCAGCGCGGTGATTTCTTCAGGGCCATTGCCTCTTCTCCGTAAAGGGGCGCGCCTACTTTCCGCCGCCCTCCGCGGGCAGCGAGGAAACTTTCTTTCCCATCAGCTCCAGCGGCTCGGATGCGTCCTGCCCGGCAAGAAGCGCCTTCTCCGCCTCGTCGCAGGCCGTCCGGATCGCTTTCGCCTTCACCCGCACCGCCTCCTTCAGATCCGCCGCCGCCAGCTCGACCAGGCCTTCCGAGAGCCGCCGGACGCGACGGACGCGGGGAAGCGCCGCCGATCCCTTCGGAGCGTGCCCGGCCTGCGTCCTGGCCTCCTGCGCCGCTTCGGCGTACGTAGGTGGAAGCGGCGTGGGCACGCTGAATCCCTTCGCCTCCTGCTCGCCGGCGGCCGTCTTGAACTTGACGCTGGCGGTGAAATCGACGAACGAAATCTCGAGGTCCATGTCGCACTTCGAGCACTTGCCGGGCTTGTCGGACGGCAGGACGCAGGCCATCGGGCACGCCCACGCCTTGAGCGCGAGCGTTCCTTCGAAGCAGGGCGCGTCGGCCGACTTCCCCGGCGACCATCCGGGGATGAATTCCACGCGGAGCCCCTCCACCGTCGTTACGATCTGACCGCCGTGTTCCGCCGCCGGGAGCTTCGCCGTCGGGTCGGTCGCCTTCCGGGCCTCCAGCGTCGCGGTCCGCGAGCCGGCGCCCTTGATCGTCACAGTGACCGTCGCGGTCATCCCTTCGACGTCCACCTGCTTCCCGTCCTTGTCCGTCACGAACACCGTCACCGGCTCGCCGGTGGAGGGCGCCTCTTCGGCGCGCGCCATGAGCGACACGGTCGTCAGTCCGAATGCCACGAGCGTGAATCGATTCATGGGTTTCTCCGCGCCTGGAAGGCCAGGCCCGCGGTCAGGACGCCGCGGAGCCGCTGGTCCGGTTCTTCGTGGACGCCATTGTAAAGCTGAATGGGAATCGGGAGCTGGACGAAGAACGGGCCGGCATTGAGCCGCAGGCCCGGTGCGACGAACCACCGGAACCCGCCAGAGTTTTTGCATTTCGTTTTTCGTTTTTTGTTTTTCGTTTCGTCGCCTTTGCCTTCAATGCCTCTCCCAAACCCAGGAGATCCCCCATGTTCGTCCGCGACTGGATGTCCTCCCCCGCCGTCACGATCCAGGCCCGCATGCCGGCCCCGGTCGCGCTCGAGTTCATGCAGAAACACCGCATCCGCCGCCTGCCCGTCGTCGAGAGCGGGACGCTCGTCGGAATCATCACGAAGAGCGACCTCGAGAGCGAACTCGGCAAGCACAAGGGAGACCGGTCGACCTCGAAGAAGAAGATCGAAGACGTCATGACCCCCGGCCCCTACACCGTCTCGCCCGACGATCTGTTCGAGAGCGCCGCGCTTCTCATGCTCAAGCAGAAAATCTCCGGCCTCCCCGTCGTGAAGAACGACGCCGTCGTCGGCATGCTTACAGAGTCCGACGTCTTCCGCGCCTTCGCCGCCATGATGGGCCTCGCCGAACAGGGGCCGCGCATCACCATGCAGATTCCCGACGGCGAAGACCTCCTCGAGGGCGTCCGCAAGCGCGTCGGCAGGCTCAAGATCCGCACACTCGTGACTCTTCACAATCCCCGAGCCAGACGCTGGGAAGTCGCGGTGAAACTGCGAGGGCGGATGGCAGAGATGGAAGAGGCGGCAAAGAAGTAGGCCCCGATGCAGGTGGTGAATCAAGCGCGTCGATCCGCTACCCCGGCACCTCGACCGCCGCTTCATTCGTGAATTCACCGCGGTTTCCCCCGAGGTCATAGGGCTGCACCCGGTAGCGGTAGACGGTTCCCGGCGAGACATCCGGATCGGTGTAGCCGTGCGCCTTGTTGGAACCGATGTGGCGCTCAGGCTCGTCCTTCGCGCGGCGGTAGATCGAGTACCCCTGTACGGCCTCGTTGTCGGTCGCGGCGGGCCATTTCAGGAAGACACGCCCGTCTTTGTACTGCGCGGTCAGCGTCGCGCCGGCCGCCCAGTGCGGCGGCTCGAGGTCGGAGCTCTCAGGCGCCTGGAGCTTTCCCTGGGGCCAGAGGACGCAGACCACCTTCTTGAAGTTCTCGTCGAGGTTCTTGCAGATGTTGCCGTAGACGCAGCGGATGACCGCGCTCTCGCGGCCCTCGCGGACTTTTTTCGGCCAGTCGGGGTCGGCGAGGAGCGGGCGCGCCATGCCGATGAGGTCGGCCTTGCCTTCGTTGAGGATTCGTTCCGCGAACGCGGGGTTCGAGATCTTCCCGGTCGCGACGACCGGCGTCTGGAAGCCGTGCTGCCGCAGCCACTCCCGGATCCCCGCCGCGATGTAGACGTTCAGGCCGTCGGGATAGTCCGCGCCGGGCATGCAGCGGTCGCCCGAATACCCCGTGTACGGGTAGAGCGGCGCGCCCGGCTTGTGAATCGCGTCCTCGAACTTGCCGCCCGCGCTGATCGAGACGTAATCCACCGTGAGCTGCGCCATCCGAAGCGCGATCGCCTGCGAGTCAGGCACGCTGTACCCGCCCTTGATGCACTCTTCGCCGTCGAAGCGCACGCCGAGCAGGAAATCGCGTCCGACCGTGCGGCGGACCTCGGTGATGACTTCCCCCGCGAGCCGCATCCGGTTCGCGAGAGACCCGCCGTATTCGTCGCGCCGCAGGTTTTTCGCCGAAAGAAAACTCGACAGCGTGTACGCGTGCGCCATGTGCAGCTCGACGCCGTCGTATCCGCACTCGCGCGCCCGCCGCGCCGCCGCGCCGTACGCGACGACGATCTCCCGGATGTCCTCCTTCGTCAGGTCGCCCACCATCTGCCGCCACCCGCTCCGCGCGATCTTCAGAAAGTGAATGATCTGCGGCACGACCTTCGCCGGCCCCGCAGCGTGCACCCGCTTCGCCAGCTCCGTCAGCCCCGGCTTGAACTCGTCCGTGCTGATGCGCAGAAGCGGCCCGCTCTTCGCCGTGTGCACCGCCATCGCTTCGACGACGATCAGCCCCGGCTCGCCTTTCGCGAACCGCACGTAGCGGTCCATGATGTCCGAATTGATCACGCCGTCCTCGCCGGAGAGGCGCGTCACCATCGCGGGGAGCACGATCCGGTTCGGGAGCGTGACGCCATTGATGGGGAAGGGCTGGAAGAGCGATGGGTACGCCGCCATGAGTGGCATGCTACGCGAGGCGACGGAAGGTGGCGAGAGAGCCGAGGCGGCGGGCGCTATCCAGTCAACCCCGCGATCCACAGAATCCCGACGACCAGGTTGAACGACCCCGCCACCACGCTGATCGCCTTCTGGAAATTCAGGCTGGGTGCGCTTCTCCGCCGGATCATCGCCGCCACGCCGATCGCGTAACTGACCATCGAGAGCGTCACCCCCGCGCCGAACGCAGCGAGAAACAGGAAAGCCATCGCTTCCGAGCCCGCGAAGGCCGTGGGTATCGCGACGACAACGGCGCCGGAGCCCGCCAGCCCGTGAAGCAGTCCCATGAACGTCGGCGCGTGGCGGTGAACGTGTCCGGGGCCACCGGAGTGGGAATGGGCGTGCGCGTGCGTCGTCCCGTCGGCGTGTTCGTGGACATGCAGGTGCAGCTTGAAGGCGCGCCGAAACGACCAGAGGGCGATGAGGATCAGCGTCGCGCCTACGATCCGCTCGCCCCACGGCCCCATGAAGCCTTCGCCGATCTTGAGGTGCATCGCGATCACGCCGACGGCCAGCACCATCAGCCCGTGCCCCGCCGCCCAGCGCCCCGCGTATCCGATCGCATTGCGCACCGAAGGGGCGCTTCCCACGAATGCCGTCATCGCGGCAATGTGATCGGGATCGAACGCGTGGGCGAGCCCGAGCACGGCGCCGGTCCCGATCATGATCGCGGGGTGTGACATGGGGTCCATGAATCCTACCTCGTCAATTCGCGCGCGATCACGAGCCGCTGGATTTCGCTCGTCCCTTCGTAGATGCGAAGCGCCCGAACGTCGCGGTAGAGCCGCTCGACGACCGACCCCTTGGTCACGCCGAGCCCGCCGTGAATCTGCACGGCGCGGTCGACGATGGCGTGCGCGTAATCCGTCGCGAAGCGCTTCGACATCGCGGCGGCCAGCTTGAGTCCGGCGGCGCCGCGGTCGGCCTCCCAGGCGGCGCGCGCCACGAGCAATTCGGCTGCGGCGAGTTCGGTCGCCATGTCGGCGAGCATGAACTGGATTCCCTGGAACGCGGCCAGGGGCTTGCCGAACTGCTGTCGCCCCTTCGCCCGCGCCACTGATTCCTCCAGCGCCCGGCGCGCCATGCCGCAGGCCGCTGCGCCGACGGTGGGACGAAACCGATCCAGGGTGGCGAACGCGATTTTCAGGCCGTCACCTTCGCTCCCGAGACGATCCGATTCCTTCACGTCCACGCTGTCGAAAAACAGCCGGCCGATCGGGTGCGGCGAAATGACCTCGATCGGCTTCGCCTTCATCCGCTTCGTCCCGCCCCTCACGAGAAACGCGCTGAAGGCGTCCTTGTCGCCCGGCGCGGTGCGCGCGAAGACTACCGTCACGTCCGCAATCCCTGCGTTCGAGATGAAGGTCTTTTCGCCGTCGAGCCGGTAAAAGTCGTCCACCTTCGACGCCTTGAGTTGCATCCCTGCCGGATCGCTCCCCGCGCCGTCCTCGGTCAGCGCGAACGCCGCGATCGACCCCTCCTCGATGCGCGACAGCCACGTCTTCCGCTGCGTCTCCGACCCGCCGACCAGGATCGGGATCGCCCCCAGCCCCTGCATCGCGAACATCGCGTCGGCAAGCGCCGAAGCCCGCGCAAGGTGGTACCGGATCAGAGAGCAAGCGCGGATCTCTCCGCGCACCGCGTACTGCAACCACCGCGCGTTCGCCAGACGCAGCACGTACTCCCGCGCATTGTCCTCCGTCGCCACTTCGTCTCCGGCCGCCAGCGGCGCGATCTCCCGCTTCACGAATTCCTCGATCCCGCCCGCGAGCTGGCGGTGCCCGTCGTCGAAAAACGGAAGCGCGTCCCACGGCCCGCCGGCCGGGGCGTACGTCGGGAGCGGATCGGGGGAGGGCTTGAACGACTGCGTGCGGTAGGGCTGGCTCTTGCGGTCGCCGCTCATTGGAAGCGCGGCTCCTTCTTCGCTTTCGCGGCCTCATACGCCGTCTTGAAGTCGGGATGGAGCATGCAGAGCGCCTGGGCCTGGGCTTCCGACTCGAGGGCGTCGGCGAGTGAAGCGCCGAGCTGTTTATTGAGGAGGGTCTTGGTGGTGGCGAGGCCGAAAGCGGGGCCGGCGGCGAGTTTCGAGGCTATTTCCGATGTTTTCTTTTCGAGCTCGGCGGCGGGAACGATGGCGTTGAGAAAGCCGATTTTCAGGGCCTCTTCGGCGCTGAAGACGTCGCCGGTCATCAGCAGCTCGGTCGCTTTCGTCCAGCCGACGATGCGGGGCAGAAGAAACGTCGCACCCATGTCCGCGCCGCTGATCCCTACCCTGGTGAAAACGAACCCGAATTTCGCCTCGGGAACCGCGTACCGGAAGTCGCTCGCCATCGCGATGATCGCGCCGGCGCCGACGCACGCTCCGTTGATCGACGCGATCACCGGCTTCGGGCAGCCGCGCATCGCTTCCACGAGATCGCAGGTCATTCGAGCGAACCCGTAGACCTCTTCCGAGGTCTTTCCGAAGAGCCGGGCGATGATTTCCTCGCGGTCCCCGCCGCTGCAGAAGCCCTTGCCGCTTCCCGTGATCGTGACGACACGGACGTCGCGCTGCGCCGCCGCGTGCCGGAAGAGGTCCCGCAACTCGGCGTAGACTTCGAACGTCAGCGAATTCAGCGTCGCCGGACGGTCCAGGACGATGCGCCCGACGCCGTCCGCGACCGTCCACCTGAAGGATTTCGGTTTCACGACCGGCCCCTCCCCGGCACGTACGCCGTCCCCTTGATTTCAACCTGGGCGCCCTCTTCGACAAGCCCGGCGACGACGACGCAGGCCATCGCGGGAAAATTCTTCCCCATCAGCGCGCGCCAGATTTCTCCGAGCTTCTTCGTCTGGTCGAGGTAGGCCTGCTTGTCCGTGATGAAAATCGTCATCTCCGCGATGTGCTCCGGCCCGCCGCCAGCCTGCTTCACGACGTCGAGAAAGTTGCGGAGCGTCTGGTCCCACTGGCCGACGAAGTCTTTCGTCACGATCCGGTGCGCGCTGTCCCAGGCGACCTGTCCCGCGACTTCGAGCGCGCTCGCGCCGGCCGGCGCCACCATCCCGTTGTTGTACCCGGACGGCTTCCCGAGCGTGGCGGGGTTGACGGGGAATAGAAAGCTCATGGGCGGATTGTATGACGGCCCCCGGCGGGGCGGCAGCTTTTGACCAGCGGTTCACGATTGACGGATGCGCCTGCTTTGTAACACATTCATGTCGTGAAATGTCCGATCTGCCGCTCGGATGACACGCGTTCTCTCCTTCTGCTGAAGGGATTCGATATCCGTCGCTGCCGCCGTTGCGATCACCTCTGGGCGGCAGGAGGGGGACCGGCGGACTATCCCAACGAGCCCTCGCTCCTGGAACGATTCAAGAAGGAGGAATCTCTCCATCGCGCGCTCATGCGAAAGAACCTCGGCTTCATCACGAAGTGGCTCCCTCCGGGCGCCAGGATTCTCGACTTCGGGTGCGGATCCGGGATGTTCGTGCTGGAAGCGCGGGAAGCGGGGTACGACGCCGTCGGCATCGACCTTGCGCGCTGGGTCGCCGACGCGGCCGCGCACTGGCAGCTTCCGCTTCACGTCGGCCCCCTCGAAAGCGCGGGATTCGCGGAGGAGAGTTTCGACGCGATCGTCTCGATCGTCTGTTTCGAGCACCTGGAGGATCCCGTCGGGATCACGGGGCAACTGGTCCGGCTGCTCAAGCCGGGCGGATTGCTGGCGGTGCTGTCGATCCCGCATTCGAGAGGCCTGCCCTGGCTTGTCACCGGAGACCGGTGGTGGGATCTCGAACCTCCCAACCACCTTCATTTCTTCTCGAGGAGTTCCCTCGCGACGCTGTTCCGGTCTCACGGGCTGAACGTGCTCGGCAGTCGCACGACCGGCGTCGGCACCGGGTTCTTTTCGTCGCTCCTCGGGCGCGGTCGCGACGAGCGCACCACCCTGGACCTCTTTCAGCAGCAGACGAACGCCGGAACCAACGGCAACGGCGCGCACGGCCCGATCAAATGGTTCGCGTCGCGCGTCGCGATTCCGGTCGTCAACGCCGTCCTGAACATCACGAATCTCGGGAACAACCTGACGATGGTCGGGCGCAAGGCTTGAGCTAACCCGGCAGCACGACTTTCTTCCGGCCGTTCTCGAGGACGATCACTGGACGCGTCGTCGGGATCGGGGATCCGCGCCGCGCCGCCAGCAGGTCCGGGATCGACCGCCACGAACGAAGCGCTTCCAGATTCTTGATGGTCGGGAAGACCATCGCGAGCTCTCCGCGGCGATTCGCGTCGAGCGCTGCGGCGGGCGCGAGCCACCGCAGCTCGACGCCCTCGACGTCGTCCGCGCGGGGTTCCTGGCCTGCGGGCAGCTCCGCGAGGAAAAACCACGTATCGAAGCGTTTCGGGACGCCCTCGGGAGTGATCCAGCGAGCCGTCCAGACCAGGGCATCCGGGGACACGCGAAGCCCCGCTTCTTCATGGAGCTCGCGCGCGGCGCAGGCCTGCGCCGTCGCCAGCTCCCCGGCGCCCTTGTCCGCCGCTTCCACGATTCCGCCCGGGAAGACCCAGTTGTCGGGCACGAAACTCGACCCGTGCGAACGGCGCATGAGCAGGACTTCAATCGGCTCGCCTCGCAGCACGAGCACGCTTGCCGAGGGCGTGACCGGGACCGCGCCTGCCGTGCCTGCGCCGTCGGGAAGCTGGTCGTCGCGGACTTCGTGCGTGGACATTGCCGGAGGGTAGCGCGCGCCATCTCAACATGCGAGCTCGCCGCCGCAAATCGCGATCGCCTGTCCCGTGATCCCCCGCGCCCCGGGAGAACAGAGGTAGGCGATCGTCTCCGCGATTTCTTCGGGGCTGAAGAGCCTGTGCTGCGGAGTCATCGCCTCGATCTCGCGGAGGATCTGCTCCTTGGGGCGCTTCGTCTTCTCGCTCATGATTTCCACGTTGAGCGTCGTCATGGCGCTGTCGACATATCCGGGGCAGACGGCGTTCACGGTGATTTTCTTTCCCGCGAGTTCCACGCCGAGCGCGCGGGTCAACCCGACCAGCGCGTGTTTGGCGGCGCAGTAGGCGCTGATGTACGCGTAGCCCTTGAGACCCGCTGCGGACGCGACGTTCACGACGCGGCCGTGCCCGGCGGAAATCATGTGGGGGAGGGCGGCCTGGGTCATCGCGAAGGCGCTTGTCACGTCGAGCGCGAGCATCTCGTCCCACAGCGCCCGGGAGGTCTTCGCAAAAGGCGCGCTCTTTCCCGTTCCTGCGTTGTTCACCAGGATCGTCAGGCCGCCGAAAACCCTCGAAACCTCGGCGACGTTCCGCTCAATGTCCGGCTGGTTGAGGACGTTCCCGGGAAGTTCCAGCGCTTCGCCCCCCGCAGCCCGCACTTCTGCGGCAACCTCGCCGAGCTCAGGCTCCGTGCGCGACATGATCCCGACCTTCGCGCCGCACGCGGCCAGCTTCATCGCCGCGGCGCGGCCGATCCCGCGGCCGCCGCCTGTGACGAGGGCGACTTCGCCCTGAAGCGAGTTTCCCCCGCTCTCGAGCCGAACCGATCGCCACTCGCCGCTGGGCACGCTGGGCTACCCCATCTCGGACTTGATGGCCTCAAGCCAGATCTCAACCAGCGTCTGCCACAGGATCTCGCCGTGCTCCGCCGACGAGACCGCCGGCTCTCCGAAGTAGGCGTCGTTGGCGCCCATCGCCCCGAACGTCGCGACGCCCTGCTTCATCTGCTTCACCAGCCCCAGCTTGATGGGGGGAAGCGTTTTCATCTTGTCTTTCTTGACGAGGTCTCTCGATCTGCTTGCCAGCATGAGCGAAGTCTCGTAACTCCCCGCGTGGCAATCCCCGCTCTGGAATTCGGGGCTCAGCCTCTGCGCGAGCGGCTTCCGGCAGTGATTGGTGAAGATCACGTGCGGGCGCTCGAGAAAATCCTGGGCGACCTCCTCCAGGACATTGATGTGCGCCGGCTCGAGGTGCGAATTGATCAGCGCGACGAATTCGACCCCGTGCCGTCCGAGCGAGCGGAAGATGTCGCTGAGCAACTCCTTGGCTGTGTTCGGCGAGAGCGAAATCGTCCCCGCAAATTCCGCCGCGTAGTTCGTCACCGCATAGTTCACAGGCGGCAGGATCACCACCGGTTTCGGCGCCACTGCCTTCGCGAGCCTGTCGCATAACTCCAGCGAAAGCAGCACATCCGTGTACAGCGGAAGGTGCGGACCGTGCGCCTCCACCGCCCCGATGGGGAGGAGGGCAAGCGGCTTCTTATGGAAGAGGTCGTCGGCTTCCCGCCACGTCAGGTCGGTCAGCGAAAGGGACATTGTTTGAAATTGTACGGGAGGAAGAAGGAAAACAATAGTTTTGGGTGGGTTTGGGTTTCGGGGTTTCCGGTTGGAACTTGCCTATACCTGGAAGGCCCGGAAGCCGGGCGCTCTGAAGTGCGCGGGTGATCTTGGAACGTAAGAGGCTGTTATGGAAGGGCTTAAGTTGGACAATAATTTCTCGGCATCCTTCAACTTCTTCTCCCGACGAGTCCGGCGACTGGAGCGCCCTCAGGCCAAAGCCCACCGCTGTCTCTCAATTTGCGCAGCTCTCTTCGGTGCGGCGCCCAATAGGCCCTCCCGGCCTGCAGCAGCGGAGCCAGGGCCAGAAACAGTTCGTGCTCCGCGAACGCGAGGTCCGTTTCCTCGAATTCCCGGTTCGCGCCGTGTCCGGCCAAAAGACGGCGAGTTGCGCGTGGCGCGACACCGTCCGACGACTTGAGCAGGATTGCGTGCCGACGAATGATCTCGGCGAGATCTTCAGCTCGAAAGGCATTCTGCGCCGCCCACCGGACGAGCTTGCGAGTCGGTTTCCGTGAGGCGCCAAGGTGCAGGATCGCCAACCGTGAAATCACCGGGTAGTCCTCCGGCCGGTTCGTTCGCTTCAGCAACACCAGGTCCTCCGGCGAGACCACTCGAACGTCGCCCCAGGGCGTCTTGAGGACGGAGGATCGCCGCTTTGCCGGTTCAAATCCCCCAACGCGCGGTGGCCGGGCCATGATATCGACGGCCTCCGGATCGTTCGCTGACGGCGGAAGCAGAAAGTGGAATCCATGTCCCTTTCTCGCGAATCGAAGAGTCAGGGGCGGAGTGAGCCGGTCAACAATCGCCTCCGACTTCGCAAGGGCGCGCAAGAGAGCGGAGAGATTCCGCTCGTCGGGCCGAACCCAGAGGTCGAAGTCCTCGGTGAACTGCGCGGCCCCGTAGACAACTGCGGCTTGGCCGCCGATGAGCAGGTATTCAACCCTCTCACGGTCAAAGCTTCGGAATAGATCTGTCATGGTGAGCCGCGATGGGGTCCTTCAGGTTGTGCCGCATGCGGGCGGAGCGGTTCAGGCGTTCGCAGGGTGAGAGTTTCGCCCACTTTGCCCAGAAGGGCTCGAATTCGGAGAGCGCGATTCTCGCGGAGGACAAGGCGGCGGACGTCGGTCTCTTTCGCTTCACAGAAGGAATTGTAACCGCTAATCCTGGAGGTCCTGCGACTCGCGTCGGACCCCGCGCGAACTAAGTAGCTCCACGTTGATTCCTTGCCATCCATCCGCGCGTCTTTCGCCGTCCCGCGGCGTCGTCGATCCTCACTGGAGCTCCGTTCAGCTCCAGTTCCGGTCTCCTCCTTGCGGGCCGGCGAAATCCGCAGCGGCTGAATGGCAAGGAATCAACGTGGAGCTACTTAGCCGCCCGCCAGTTTCTTGCGCTCCACCTTCCCCCGGTCGTTTCTCGGGAGCGATTCCATCCACTCCACGAACCGCGGCGCCTTGTACCGCGCGAGCCTTGTTTTCGCGTGCTCGATGAGCGCCGCCTTCAGCGCGTCGTCCGCCTTGTGGCCTTCCTTCGCCACCACAAACGCCTTCGGAAGCACGAGCCCCGCTTCGTCCTTCCATCCCACGACGCAGCACTCCTTGACCGCCGGATGCGCGAGCAGGCAATTCTCGACTTCCAGCGGGCTCACCCAGATGCCGCCGATCTTCAGCATGTCGTCGGCGCGGCCCTCGTACCAGAAGAAGCCCTCCTTGTCGCGGCGGAACTGGTCGCCCGTGCAGTACCAGTTGCCGTGGAGGAGGGCGCGCGACTTTTCGTCGTCCTGGAAGAAGCCCGTCATCGCGCTGTCGCCGTGGATCCAGAGAGTGCCGATCTCGCCGTCCGGAAGCACGCTGCCGTCGGGGCCGCAGACTTTCGCGTCGTAGCCGGGGACGAGCTGGCCCACGCTCCCCGGCCGCACTTCGCCGATCCGGCCGCTGATGTAGATGTGGAACATCTCCGCGCTGCCGATGCCGTCGAGGATGTCCACCTTGAAGCGCTTCAGCCAGCGGCTGTACAGCTCGGGCGGGAGGGCCTCGCCGGCGGAGACGGAGATGCGCAGGCAGGAGAGGTCGGCGTCCCTGCCGGCAGGGTCTTCGAGCATCTTGTTGATGGTGGTGGGGACGTTGGTGAGAACGGTCGGGCGGTGTTTTGCGATGAGCGAAAACAGAACATCGGGTGTGGCGCGCTCTTCGAAGAGCACCGTCGACCCGCCGACGGAAAATGGGAACCACAGATTGGTCCCGGTCGCGTACCCGAAAAACAGTTTCGGCACGCCGATCGTCCGGTCGGACTCGCACATCCCGAGAATCCGCTTCGCGTAGCGCTCGGTATTCCAGGCGAAATCGTGCTGGAGGTGCATGCACGCCTTCGGTTTCCCGGTGGAACCGCTGGTGAAGAGCCAGACGGCGGGGTCGTCCCTGTGCGTCGGCGCGTTTTCGCAATGCGGGGGCTGCGAGGCGCACGTTTTTTCGTAGGAGAGAAAGGGGCCCGGGTCGCCGCCCGCGACGAGGAGGTTCTTCACGTGGCGGAGTCGCGGGCGGAGTCTCGCCAGCCCCTCGACCAGCGATTGGTGCACGACGGCGGTCACCGCGCGCGTGTAATTGAAGTAGTACTCGAAGTCTTCGATGGGCAGAAGCGGATTGACCATCGCGAGAACGGCGCCGGACTTGTGGACGCCGAAGAGCGCGGTGACGAAGGCAGGGCAGTCCGGGAGGATGAGAAGGACGCGGTCCTCCTGCTTCACGCCAAGCGAACGGAACGCCCCCGATGCGCGGCAGGCGCCCTCCTGGATCTGCCGGTATGTCCACTGTTCGTCCCGGTAGTACACCGCGACCTTGTCCGCGCGGCCGGAGCGGACGTTGTGGTCGAGGAAGTAATCGGAGAGGTTGAACTGGTCAGGGATGGGGTCAAGCATCGAGGTGAGCTCCCGTTCCCGGCGCGGTCGAGAACATCCACGGCAAATCCCAACTCCAACTCCAACCCCAAATCCCAATGCGCGCTTTGGGATTTGGGGTTGGAGTTGGGGTTGGGATTTGCATTTCGCCGTTCCCTGCTATTCCTCCACCTTCTGCACATCATGCCGATCGAACCCCGCGTTGACCGGCAACGACGGGCATACGATCCGCCACTTTCTCGGATCCCTGAAATCTCCCAGCTCGCAGAAGCGGATGATCCGCGCGTCCGCGCCGAGATGCGCCTTCACCAGCGCCAGCCCTGCGAATTCGTTCGGGGAGACCGTTTCGTTTTTCTGCTTGATCGAAAGGAAGCTCAGCCGCCGGGGAGCGTCTTTCCAGATCACCAGGTCCGGGGACTTCGCGAATTTCTCCACGTTCGCGCCCATCTTCTTGCGGAACCCTTCCAGCTCCGGCCCCGCGAACGTCTCCAGCGCGCTCGACCCGCGCTCGACCCACGGCTTCCGGGTCGCCGACTTTGTCCACAGCTCGAACCAAAGCGCGGAGAAACTCTGGTATCCGCCGCAGCGGTAATGATGCACCGCCGTCATCTCGAGGAAGTACGACCTCGAGGACTTCGCGAACTTGGGGTCGTCCCGGAATTCCTCCGGCACGAGCCACTTGTCTCCGCCGACCCATTTCTCCTGGTCCGCCGGGTCGTATGTCAGGACCTCTTCACGGATCTCCACCACCTGTCGCGTCACTTTTTGCCTCCGCCCGCGAGGGCTTTCACCTTTTCCAGAGCTGCACGATACTTGCCCGGCAGCTCAATGCTCTTCCATTTTTCCGGATCGACCGCCACGGTCGTCTGCGTGCAGCGCGCGGCTACTTTACCCTTGTTCAGGACTTCGTAGCCGAACACGACTTTGCTCTTGCCGATCTCGACGACGCGCATGGCGATTTCGACCTCGTCGCCGAATTCCTGCGGGACCAGGAAATCGGCGTCGAGGTGGACGGTGGGGAAGCCGATGCGGTCGGTTTTCAGCATGACGGAGTAGGGAATGTCGAGGACTTCGCGGAAGAAGTCCTCCATGGTGATGTGGAGGAAGTGAAACTGGCGGGGGAAATAGAGGATGCGCGCGAAGTCGACGTCGGCGAATCGGATGGGAATGTTTTTGCGATAGACGCCGTTCGGGGCGCGGGAGGGGGGCATGGGGGAGGGGTAGGATAGGGGGTGAGAGGGGAGCTTCGAAGAAATATCGAACTGCGTCGCGGGGAGGGAGAGCGGCCGCGTGTTGCTCGCGCCCTCAGGTAAAGTTTCTTAATGTTGCTCGACGGGCCATTTCCACCTGCTAGAATGAGCCTTGCTGTCGCACAGGGGATCAAACTTTCGGAGCTGAACGCCGTGAAATCCATCGCTTCCGTGATGTTCGCCGTTCTTCTCGCCGGCGCCGTCTTCGCGCAGGCCACGCCCCCCGCCGACCCCCCGAAAGACCCGCCTCCTGCCGACCCTCCGAAAGATCCTCCCCCGGTCGAGCCGCCCCCGGCGACCACGGATTGGGCGAAAACCTGGCAGGGAGCGCGCGACCTCGCTGCCAAGCGAAATGGCTACGCGATCATGTTCGTCACCATGAACAAGCTTGCGGACGGCAGTGAAGCGCCGAACACCGCGTTCCTCCTGGACCAGTTCTTCGGCCGGGAACCCATCTATCGGATCCTGAACGAACAGTTCGGATGCTGGAAAGGCGATCTCGCGGCCTGTCGCGTACAAGGCGGCAAGCACCTCACGGATGCGGAGGTCAATGAGGCCCCCGCGATCCTGTTCGTGGAACCTTCCAACGGCGAGCTCCTGGACGCCTATGTGGGCCGCTGCAACTTCATGGAGCTGGAAGTTGTGATGAACGCGGTGAACGACGGCAATCATCGCAAGGGGCTCGAGAAGAAGCTCGCGGACAAGGAGAACCAGGGCAACACGCGCCTTCAGTTCCTGTACGGGGAAGCGCTGCTTCGCGCCCGCCAGATCCCGGAGGCGCGGAAGGCCTACGCCGTCTCCAAGCAGTCCAGGGACATGAAGGAACGGATGAATTCCCAGATCGGGCTTGTCTGGTGCGATCTGCGGGACAAGAAGTACAAGGAAGCGATCGAGGGCGCGCAGAAGGCGCTCGAGGAGTTGCCGGAATTTGCGCTCGAACCTCGCGGAACCTGTACTTACATCCAGATGTGGGCGTACTACCTGCAGAACGAGATGGAAGAATGTTCCAAAGTCGCGCTGGAGTTGAGGGAAAAGTACATCCGGACCACCTACGGCTTCAAGATGGACGACGACGTGGCGGCGCTCGGCTACGACTTCATCCGGAAGCTGAAGTTCACTCCCGGCGAGAAGCCGCCGCCCGAAGAACCGAAGTAGCCTCGAGGACGGATTTCACGGGGCCGGGGATCTTCTCCCGGCCCCGTTTTTTTTCTACTTCGACCGGTCCGGGGGCTCCGGCGAGGCAGGCGGGGTTCGCGGTTCCTTCGCGATACGGGACAGCGCTTCTTCAATCGCCCGGTCGAGCTGCGGTTCCCGGCCGTCGCCCAGCGATTTCGGGTCGTTGAGGACTTCGATCCCCGGGATCGCGCCGTCTCCTTCGACGACCCACTTTCCGTCCCATCCGTAGTGTGCGAACTCGGGCTGGGCGTTGAATCCGCCGTCGACGAGGTTCTTGTCGCCCCGGTAGCCGACGAGGCCGCCCCAGGAGCGCGTCCCGATCACGGGGCCGAGATTGTCATGCTGCCAGGCGTGGACGAAATTCTCGCCGTCCGAAGCCGTGCCGTGATTCATGAGCGCGACGAGGTGGCCGCGCACCGAGCGCCAGTAGACGGGCTCGGGACGGAAGTGCCGCGGTTTGTCGAAGTGCGTGGTGGAGCGGCGGAGCCGCTCGAGGATCATGCCGTGGGTGTTGCCTCCGGAATTCCAGCGGACATCGACGACCAGCGCGTCCTTCTGCGACTGCCACGGGAACTGGCGTCCGAATTCGACCAGCCCGCGCCCGCCCATGTCGGGCACGTGCACGTAGCCGACCTTCCCGCCGGACTTCTCGTCGACGTAGCGGCGGGTTTTCTCGACCCAGTCCGCGTAAACGAGCGCCCCGTCGCCGCCGAGCGCGACCACATAGACGTCCCGCGCATCCGAGCCGTCGGGCTTCCTGCCGAAGCGGAGGAGCACGGGTTTTTCGGCTTTGTCAACGAGAAGGCGCTGCCACCCCTCGCCGGCCTTCACAGGGGAGCCGTCGACGGCGAAGAGGAACTCTCCCTCAATCACGCCTGCGGCGATGAGCGGCGAAGTGCGCTTCGGGTCGAAAACATCTCCCCTGAGGATTCGCGCAACGCGGTACCGCCCCGCCGCCGCATCCGGCTCCAGCCGCGCTCCGAGCGAGCCGACGCGCACCGGCTTCGCCGCGCGGTCGTCCCCTCCGGAAATGTACGCATGCGAGTTCGAGAGCTCCGCGATCATCTCGCCGATCAGATCGTTCAACTCCTCCCGGCTCGACACGCGCGGCAGGAGCGGCTCGTACTTCTTCCGCGCCGCTTCCCAGTCCACATGGTGCAGCTTCGGGTCGTAGAAGAAGTCCCGCTCGAGGCGCCACACTTCGTTCCAGATCTGGCGCCACTCCTGCGCGGGATCGATGGGAACGGTCCACCCGGCTGTGCGGAAAGTCGCGTCGGGGCCGGTCGGCAGGGAATCGGCGCTCGTATCCAGGCGCGTGAACGCGTCGCCGACCCGTACCACGATGCGCTCGCCGTCGCCGGAGACCGCGAACGCGGTCGCGCCCTTCGCGACAACGTGCTTCTTTTTCGATTTCAGCTCCAGCGCGACCAGCGAGGTCGCCTCGTCTTCGTCCCCGGACGCCCAGCCCTTGTTGCGCGAAGCGATCCAGAGCAGGCGGTCCTTCGCGTAGACGAGGTCGCGGCAGATCCCCGCAGGGACCGGCGCGACGACGCAGCGCTCGAAGAGGCCGTCCCATTCGACGGTGACGGGCGGGGGAGGCTCCGGCTTCCCCGAGCCGCCGTTCTTCTTCTTCTTTTTCTTCTTCTCTTCGCCGTCCCCGTCCTTCTCCTCTTCTTCCTCCTTCTCCTCCGTCACCAGCCCGCCTTCCCGCGGCTCGAAAGACGCGCGCGCCGCGGCCGTCAGCCTCAGCAGGTACGGCTTCACCGTCTCGTCGATCCCGAAGTTGTACTCAAACGTGTAGTCCCCCGACTTCGGGTTGATCGTGCGCGCCGACAGGAACGCGAGGAATTTGCCTTCCGGGTCCCACGACGGGCTGTACGAATTCCACCGCGAGTCGGTCACAACTTCGGTGCGGCCTTCTTTCGTGTCGTGGACCTTGATCGTTCCGTTCCACGTTTCCGACGGGAAGTCGTAGGCGAGGAAGCGCGAATCCGGGGACCACGAGTACGTTGAAATCTCCCAGGTGCCGCAGGCGTCCACCTGTTTCGCCGCGCCGGTCGCCGCGTCGAGAGTCCAGAGGCGCCCTTCCATGTCCGCATATGCCAGCTTTGCCGAATCCGGCGACCAGACCGGCGGCAGCTTCCAGTCCTTTCCGTTCTTCGTGAGCTGTCGCGCCGGCTGCGCCTGGGTCGGGTCGAGAAGCCAGATTTCATATTCGCCCGTCGCGTCCGAGAGACACGCGACCAGTTTTCCGTCCGGCGACCATGCCGCGGAGCGCTCGCGGGCTGCCGGCGTGTTCGTAAGGTCGATCAGGCGCCCTTCCTTGAACGGGATCGTGAAAACGTCTCCTCGCGCGCCGGCGACCAGCCGCGTGCCGTCGGGCGAGAGGCCGAAGCGCTCGATGTTCGATGCGGGCTCGGCGAGCCGGGCCCGTGCCTGGAGCCGGTCGGACGGGAGCTTGACGTTTACGGCGCGATCTTCAGCGCTCGCGCAATCGAAGACGCGGATGTCGCCTCCGAGCTGGTAGGCAATCTTTCCGTCGCTGAGCGCGGGGAATCGGACATCGTACACGGCGTGTTTCGTGTGCTGGGTCAGCCCGGAACCGTCCGGCTTCGAGGACCAGATGTTCTGCACGCCGTCGCGGTCGGCCAGGTAGAAGACGCGGTCACCCTGCCACATCGGGTAGGCGTCGTTCCCCTTCCAGTCCGTCAATCGCGTGAATGTTTTTTTTTCGACGTCCCCGACCCAGATGTCCGCCGCCAGCCCCCCCGAATACCGCTTCCAGTGCTGGTTCTCCCACATCCACATCACGAACGCGCACCTTCCGTCCGCCGCGAACGAAACCTGCATCGCTTCGGCGAGAGCGACTTTCACGGGATCTCCGCCCGAGGGCGCGACGCGCCACGCGGTCCACCGCCCGAACGGCAGGTCCCCCCGCGCGCGGAAGAGCACCTGTCCCTCCCGATCCCAGCCGATGACACGCTCGGCGTCAGGGCTCCAGGTCAGACGCCGCGGCTCGCCTCCGCGCGACGGCATCACATACACGTCCGAACTCCCGTCGTAGTCCGCCGTGAACGCGAGCCACTTCCCGTCCGGCGAATACGCGGCATGCTGCTCCTTCCCCGGCGCGCTCGTCAGCCGCCGCGCCTCGCCGCCGTCCAGCGGCGCTTCCCACAAGTCCCCCTCGCAGGAAAACACGACGCGGTCGCCGTGGGCGCAGGGGAAGCGGCAAAGGCCCTGAGTCTGGGCGGCGGCGGGGAGGGCGACGAGGAATAGAAGGGAGAGGTGGCGCATGGCAGGCTCCTGGAAGGGGCGGGGGCAGGGCACGCAGGTTGCATATAATGCGGGGGTCTGCTGTCGCGTCCACTTTTCGGGACATTCGCCATGAAACGGGCACTCTTGCTGGCCGCAGTTGTCCTCGCCGCGGGAACGGCGCGGGCCGACCTGATTACGCTGAAGGACGGGCGCGTGATCGAGGGAGACGTGATTTCGGACGACGGAAAGGTTGTAAAGGTGAAGCTGCGCATGGGCGCGCTCACCATCGAGAAGGACAAGATCGTCTCGATCGAAGAGAAGCTGACGCCGGAGCAGGAGTACGCCGAGCGACTGAAGAAACTCGACGAGAACGACGCGAAGTCGCAGTTCGAACTCGCGGAGTGGGCGGAGTCGGTGAAACTCGAGAAAGAAGCGATCCGGCACTTCATTGCGGCAGCGACGCTCGACCCTGAGTTCAAGGCCGCTTCCGAAGAACTCGCCTCGCGCGACTGGCACCTGGTCTCGGGCGAGTGGCAGGATCCGGACACGTACTATCCGGGGCGCGGCTGGGTGCGCTTCGAGGGTCGCTGGACGCACCCGCTGGAATATTCCTGGCGGCTGTCGCAGCAGATCCGCAAGAAGATGGACGAGCGGCTGGCTTCAGCGCGTGCGGCGGCGGCGCGGGAGCACAACGCTCGGGAGCGGGCGGTGGCGGCGCGGGATGCCGCGGGGCGGGCGATCGTGGCGCGCACGAGGGAGCGGGCGGACACGGAAGCGGCGATCCCGGACGCGGAGGCCGACGTGAAAGGAGCGACGCGGTCGCGGGACCGGGCGGAGCGGCTGGTGGAGAGCGCGCAGTTTTTCTACAACCAGGAGCGGCTGCGTGCACAGCGCGGCGAGCCCAATGCGGCCGGTCAGGCGGACCTCGACCTCAGGCAGGCGAAGAAGTCGTTCGCGCTGGCGGATTTCGACCTGTCGCAGGCGGAGCGGAAGGTGACGGATCTCGAGAAGCGTTCGGCGGCGCTGTCCGCGGCGATCGACGCCGCGGAAGCGGCCGAAGTGAAGGCGGAGAAGGACGAGAAGGCGGCCGCCGACGCGGAGGCGGAAGCGCTGGCGGGGATGCACGAGCTTGAGCAGATGGCGGCGGCTGCGAAGGGTGAAGAAGAGAAGGCGAAGAGCGAGTGGGAGAAGGCCAAGCCGGCGAAGTAGGTCTACAATGCGGGAATGAAGAGGCTAGCCGCCGCGGTTATCGGACTCTCGCTGCTGGCTGCAGGCTGCGATAAGAAAACATCGGCACCGGCGCCGCCTCCGGGACCGCACGCCGGCGGCGCCCCGGTGGCCCCCGCCGGCGGATCCCGGCCCCCGAACGCCACGAAATTCGCGCCCGTCAACGCCTGGCAGGGGAAGGATCTCGCCCAGTGGGCTGCCCTTCTCGAGTCCACGAACAAGGAAGATCAGAGCGCCGCGATGGTTGCCCTCGGCCGCATCGGCTCCGGGTCGATCCCTGCGCTTCGGCAGGGGCTCCGGCACAAGCATCCTGACGTGCGAGTCGCCTCCGCGACCGCGTTCACGGTGATGGGTGCGATGGGCGCCGGTGCAGTCCCTGAACTCGCGCTCGCTCTGGCCGATTCTGAAGCAGCCGTTCGCGTCGCCGCAGCGGACGCGCTGCGCGCCATGGCCGGCGCCGCGGCCCCCGCTTCCGCCGCGCTCGTCCTTTCGCTCGCCGACGACTCCAGCCGCGTCCGCGAAATGGCGACGCGGGCGCTCGGCGCGATCGGCCAGCCCGCCGTGCCGGACCTCGTGGCCGCCTGCCGCGAAATCGGCCGCCCCATCCGCGAGCGCGCCCTCGTCGCCCTCGCCAGCATGCTTCCCGCGGTGACGCCCCCGGTTGAGCCCTTCGTGGAGGCGCTCCGCGATCCTGCCGCGTCTCTGCGCCTGGCCGGCTGCCATGGACTCCGGCTCATGGAAGCCGAAGCGGCGCCGGCCGCGGAAGCGCTCGCCGCGCTCCTCGCCGACCCGGACGACAACGTCGCGGACGTCGCCACCGATGCGCTCGGAAAAATCGGCGCCCCCGCCCTCGAACCCGTGCGCAAGCATCTCGCCGGCGCGCGCCCTGCAATCCGCGCCCGCGCCTTCAAGGCCATGAGCGGATTCGGCGCTTCCGCTGTTCCCGCCCTGAAGGCAGGCCTCACCGACGCCGACGCGAAGGCCCGCGCCGCCGCGGCCACCGCCCTCGGCAGCATCGGCGCACCGGCCGAAGCGGCTGCCACGGCTCTCGTCGAATTGCTCGGTGACTCCGAGGATGCCGTCGCCTCCGCGGCCGCGTGGGCGCTCGGCCGGATCGGCGCTTCCGCCATCGACTTCATCGAGGGAGCCCTCGCCCTGCCTTCGCCCGCCGCCCGCCGTCGCGCGTGCGCCGCGCTGGGTGAAGCGGGCGCCGCGGCAGTCCC
>WSZJ01000027.1 GCA_009773755.1 Planctomycetota bacterium
GCCCACGCGAGGGCGTTGAGCCACTCGCGGGAGTCTGGCGCGAGCGCGACGGCGTCTTCGAAAGGCGAAATGGCGCCGCGCGCGTTCCCGCTGCCCAGCGCCGACTGCCCCTGGTCGTAGGCCCTTCTGGCCCGCGCCTCGAGGTCGCGCAGGACCTCGCGCGCCTCCTCGACCGTGGCGACGTTTTTCAGCGGAGACTCGAGGAAGCGCCGCGCTTCGGCGCCGCGCTTCTGTCGGATCGCCGCCCTTGCCGCCACGAGCGCGAGGGGCAGCGCGTCGACATCCGCGGACGCGCGGGCCATCTCCGCTTCCACGTCGGCCCACTTGGCAAAGACGGCCAGCCCGAGGATGCGGCGTTCGACGCCGGCGCGGGCGAGGAATTCCTCGCGGGCGCCGGCCCAGAGGGCGCGGTCCTGGACGGTGGGCTCAAGGAGTTCGAGGTCGCGTGGCTCGGCCTCAGCGAGAGCCTTCGCGAACGCGGACGCTCCCCCGGCACCGGGGAGTCCGCGGGCGAGGAGCAGACCGACGTCGAGCCGGTTGCAGCCGCACTCCGTCGCCCTCTTCGCCCAGAGCGTCGCGGCGTCGTTTCGCCCGAGCTTCTCCGCGGCGAAAGCGGCGGCGCGGCAGCCCCAGGCGCTGTCGTCCGGCGCGGCCTGCCGGAGGAGCCCGTCCCAGTCCTCGCGGAGAACGAAGTCAGCGATGCCGCGTCGTCGGCGCGCTTCGAGGGTCTCGCGCGAGGTCTGCCAGGCTGCTCGCGTCTGGAAGGACGACCAGACTTCGAAGTCCGGGGCGACGGGGCGGAGGCGAAGGGCGTACGTGAAGCCGTCGCGGCAGGGGTAGACGTATTCTTCGGGAGGCGATCCGTCGAGCTCTAGCCAGCCGGACTCCGCCCAGCAAGATTCGGCGCCGTTGAAGAACTGGGCGAGCTCGGAACCGTCGACGCCGTCGAGGAGGCGCACGCGACCGGTCGTGGAGGGAATCGCGACGTCGGGCACGCCGTCTCCGGTGACGTCGGAGGCGGCGGGCGCGGCGCCCATGGGATCCCCCGTGCGGACCCGCCAGACCACGCGGCCGGTCGCCAGATCCAGGGACGCGACCTCGCCCGTTCCCGTCGCCGCAAGGACGCGGTCGCCGGCGAAGACGGGCGAGTAGGCGACCAGCGCTCCCTCCAGCGCCGTGTCCCAGACCGCGGATTCCGAAGGGGCGCCTCCGCGGGCGGAGACGCGCCTCACGTGGCCCGACGTCGTGCCGAAGACGAGGTCCTTGCCGACCGGCTGCGCGGACATCGGACATCCCGGCGTCGGAACAACGCCCAACTCCCGGCCCGTGCGGGGATCCAGCTCGTGATAGCCGTCCGCCGCGGGAATCCAGAGGCGGTGTTCCAGGAACAGCAGCGACGAGAAGCGGGCCTTGCGGAAGTCCTTCTGCTCCCAGACCGGCGCGCCCGTCAGCAGGTCGGCGGCTTCCACGCCGAACTCCCCCCAGACGACTTCCAGGTCTCCGTCGCCGTCGAGGTCGAATGCGGCCGAATCCCCGAGGCCCTTGCTCGGCGTTCCTCTCCAGAGGATCTCCGCCCGGTCCAGGTCCATCCCTGTCGAGCTCGGAACCCCGGTCTGAAACGCGATCCAGCGCTTCCCCACCGTCCAGGAACGGCCTCCGTCGCCGCCGATCCACGAGTTCATAATCCGGCCGTCGCGGGCCGCGAGGAGGGTCGTGGGAGAACCCGGAACGAAAATGCGCTCGGGGGGGTTGCCGTCCGCGAAGGCGCCCTGGGTGTTGTAGCCGACGCCGCGCTGTTTCCAGACGACCGGAGGGGGAGAAAGCGTGCAGGCGAGAAGACCGCCCTCTCCCGTCACGATGGCGATGTCCTGGCGCCCGTCTCCATTCAGATCGCCGGCCATCGGCGCGCCCGCGAATCCGTGCGGAGACTCGATCTCGAGGAGCGGATCAAGGCTCGCGGCGTCGAGTACGACCAGACGCGTATTCGTCAGCACGATGATCTCCCGGCCTCCGTCTCCGATGACGTCCAGGAGAATGGCTCGCGCCCAGCCTTCGATGTAGTGCTTTGAGCGAAGCGGCTCGTCGGGTTTGCCGGAGATGACGGTCACGCCCGTGCAGACGACTTCGGCGCGGCCGTCGCCGTCCAGGTCGCCCGCCGCCGGCATTCCACGGGCATCCATGAGCGTGATGACCTGCAGCCGGTGAAGCTCTGAACCGTCGCGGCCGGAGAGAACGATCACGTCCTGGCGCGGAGTCTGAAGAATCGCATCGTCAACGCCGTCTCCATTCCAGTCCGCGGCGATGGGTGGGCAGGCGAGGGTCTCTTTTCCGCGCCAGAGAAGCTCTCCAGTCTTTCCGTCGAGAGCGAGAGGCACTCCACCCGATGTCCCGAGCAGGTCGTCCACGCCGTCGTCGTTGAGTCGCGCGCAATAGCAGGTGGAACGCGGCATCCCGGGACCCGTGGTCCGCCAGAGGACCGCACCGTCCGTTCCTCGCACCATCAGCGTGCCCTCGCCCGTCGTCAGGACCAGATCCGCGAGCCCGTCGCCGTCGGCGTCCGACCAGATCCGGGCGTGAACAAGCCCGCGACAGGGAAGTTCCCGCTTTCGCCGGCCCGTCGCCCCTTCCAGAACCGTAAGCCCTGCGGGGTGGACCCAGATCGCCTCCACCTCGAGGTCCCCATCGATGTCCCCGGCTTCCACGTCAGTGTTGCCGTCCGCGGGAATCGAGTCGAAGGCCCGGCTCCACAACTCCTTGCCCGTTGAGCCTTCCACGGCCACGAGAAGCGGCGGGGAGGTCTGCGTGATCAGAAGATCGAAATCGCCGTCGCCGTCCAGATCCGCGAGGTGGCCGTCGGCGAAAGACCGGCCGCCGGCCCGCCAAAGCTGCATGGGAGCCAGCGTGAGGTGCCGGAAAGTCGGCCGGCCGGCGGAAATCTCCACTTCGAACGAAGTCGGAAAATGTCCGAGGCATTTCGCCGTTCCAGAATACCGCCCCGTGTCGAGGCGAATTTCCGCCGCCGGCGCCGCCGTGCTGATCGCCGGGCCTCCTCCGGCCGGAGCGAGACGAACCTGCACTCCCACGGGTTCCGACGTCAGGGTGAGCAGTCCTTCTTCGTGCCGAAGAGCCCTTTCTACCTTCTTCTCGGTCGCGGGGCCGATCTCCACGGCGTCCGGAATCGTGTCGTGATCGGCGAGCCGCAGTTCGATCCGGTGCACCCCGGTCCTCACGACCGCCCGCTCGATCGGCGAGCGCCCCAGCGCCGTCCCGTCCCAGAGTACTTCTGCCCCCGCGGGGTTCGTGGACACGGTGAGCCACCCTGTGGAGGAAACCAGGGTGACGGGAAGTGTTTCTGCGGTTCGCGAGCGGACGACGACCTTTGCCTGGAACTCGTCGAACCCGGGCTTTTCGACAAGCACGGCGTACTCGCCGGGGCCGGCCAGGTCGCCCTGGAGCTCCAGCGTCCCCGGCGCGAAGGTGAAATGAAAGAACGCGAGCGTCGCCGCCGCAGTCAGTGCGAGGGCGGCGGACGCGACCGGGTTCCGAGCGATGCGCCGTCCCGCTCTCCGTGCCAGCCCCGCGGGGCGCGCCCGGATGGGCTCTCCGGCGAGCCAGCGCTCGAGGTCGTCCGCGAACTCGCCCGCCGTCGCGTACCGCCGCGCCGGGTCCTTCTCCATCGCCTTCGCCACTACCGTCTCGATCTCGCGGTCGAGCTGCGGATTCAGCCGCCGCGCCGGAAGCGCTTCTTCATAGATCACCTTGTGAACGATCTCGCCGACCGACTCCCCCGTGAACGGCGCCTGAAGCGTGACGAGCTCGTACAGCGTCGCGCCCAGGGAGTACACGTCCGTCCGCGCGTCCACGGCCCGCAGGTCGCCCCGCGCCTGCTCCGGGGCCATGTACGCGGGGGTCCCGATCACCTGCCCCGACATCGTCAGCCCGCTCGTTGCGCCGGACGCTTCCCGCGCGAGGCCGAAATCGATCAGATAGGCGTGGTCCTCCCAATCAGGGGAGGGAATGGTCGTGTCCGTCGAGGCTGTATCGGTCCATGAGGGGGCGGGCAGTGCGCCGGAGGCAGCGCCCTTCGCCCGCGAGCCGGGGAAGAATCGCCGCAGCAGTCCGCTCACGCGCGACGACGCGGGAGCCGAGCCGCCCAGCGCGCGGGGTCGCCCGCCCCGCACCAGCATCACGTTTTGCGGCTTCACATCCCGGTGCACGATGCCGCGCTCGTGTGCGAACTGAAGCGCCCGGGCGACCTGCGCGGCGATCGCGGCGGCCCTTCGGGCGTCCATGCGTTGCGTTTTCAGAACGCGGGCCAGGTCGAGGCCGCGCAGGTACTCCATGACGTAGAAATGCGTCCCGCCGTCGAGGCCCGCTTCCAGAACAGGGCAAATGTGCGGATGCGAAAGTTGCCCCAGCACGCGGACTTCGCGATCGAAGCGGGCGACCGCGTCCGAACCCTCGAGAGCGCCGGGCGGGAGCACCTTGACGGCGACCTGCCGTCCGACCGACGGCTGCACGGCGAGGTAGATCTGCCCCATGCCGCCGCCGCCGAGGCGCCGCATCAGCTTGTAGGTGCCCAGGCTTCCCTCGGCCTCGCGTTCGCCGGCTGGGGCGCCCGCGATCCTCGTGGCGCCGAGGTCTTCCGGAGCCGGGCTCTCTGTCGGGCCCGGAGATGTTCCGCCCGTGCCGTTCACGGGCAGATGCTAGCACGCGGCCAGAGCTGGATTGATGCGGTAATGCGGTGCCGCGAGGCGCTACCGGCGCGAACGCAGGAGCCACAGAAAGAACGGCCCGCCAATCGTCGCGGTGATCACGCCCACGGGGAGCTCTTCCGGTCTCGAAAAGAACCGCGCCGTGCCGTCGCAGAGCGCAAGGAACCCGGCGCCCGCGAGGGCGGAAATGGGGAGCGCCAGTCGGGCGTCGGGGCCGGTGAGAAGTCGGACGCAGTGGGGGACGATGAGGCCGACGAAGCCGATGGGGCCGCAGACGGAGACGGCGGCGGCGGTGCCGAGGGAGGCGCCGAGGAGGGTGAGGAGCTGGGCGCGGGCGACGCGGACGCCGCGGGTGGCGGCGAGGTCTTCGCCGGCGGCGAGCTGGTGGAGGTCGCGTGAAGCGGCCATGAGGATGACCATGGAGACGGCGCACCAGGGGGCGCATTGACGCAGCGCGTCATAACCGGCGGTGTCGAGGCCGCCGGTAAGCCAGCGGACGACGTGGACGGCGCGGGTGGTGGCGACCTTGTTGAGGGCGATGATGGTGAGGGCCGAGAAGAGCAGCGAGACGGTGATCCCCGTCAGCACCGTGTCGCCCGGCGCAAGCCCGCCGCGGCGGCGGGCTAGAGCCCAGACGAGGCCGATCGCCGTGAGGCCGCCGATCATGCCGGCGACGGGAACGCCGCCCGGGACGCCCGCGAGCGCGGTTTCGCCGGCGAGAAGCGCGACGAACGCGGCGCCGCTCGAGATGCCCAGCGTGTACTCGGAAGCGAGCGGGTTCCGCAGCCACCCCTGCATCGCCGCGCCGGACATCGCGAGCGTCGCGCCGACGACGAGGCCGAGCAGGACGCGCGGGAGCCGGAGCGTGTGGAAGATCTGCTGCTCGACCGTTCCGCCGGAGTCGCCGGGGAAGGACTGCCAGCCAATGAAGCGCGACCCGATCATGGGAGCGATCAGCGCCGCGGCCGCCGCGAACGTAAGCCCCGCGACGAACGCGATGGCGAACCGGTTGCGCGTGAGCGCCGTCATCGGCCCGAGCTCATGATCCCGTTTTCCGGATCGCGCCGGGCAGATGCCCGGCCGCCTTCGCCGCGCCGTACAGATTCACGGCTTGCTGGGCGTTGAGCCAGAATTCGGGCGTCGTGCCAAGCGCGGCCGACAGGCGCAGGGCCATGACGGCCGTTACGGCGGAGCGGCCGTTCACGATGCGATTGATGACCTTGACGTCGCAACCCACGTGACGCGCCAGCCGCGGCTGCGTCAGTTTGAGCGGCTTCAGGAACTCCTCCCGCAGGATTTCGCCGGGAGTCGTCGGTTTGCGAAGCATCTTTCTCATCCCGTTTCTCCTAATGGTGAGTCAGCTTGGATTTCGTGGGTCGCGACCGAAGGGCGCAACCCACGGAATCAAGCGTGTCGAACCACTAGTGGTAGTCCACGATGCTTACGTCCTGCGCCGCGCCGTTCGTCCACCGGAACACGACTCTCCACCGGGCGTTGATCCGGATGGAATGAAGTCCCTTCCAGGCGCCTTTCAGCGCCTCGAGGCAGTTGCCGGGAGGACTGCGCAGGTCGCGCAGCTCCGCGGCAAACTGAAGCATGTCTAGTTTTCGCCTGGCGGTCGCGGCCGTTCCGGCCCACCCGGAGTTCTTCCCCGGCTTTCCGGTGAAGAAGAAATCCTCTGTGGATTTGTCCGCGAAGGAACGGATGGCCATACGCCCCGGAATCATACATCACCAAGGTATACCGTGCCAAGGTATGTCGTGGATTTGATGATCGAGCCGGAGATTCAGCGCCCGTCCTCCGGGACGGGCAGCACGACCGGCGATCCTCCGACGGGGTGCACCGTCACCACGATCGGCGTCCCGAACGCCTCCGACAGCGCCTCGGCCGTCAGCGATTCCGCAGGCGTACCGATCCTCACGATCCGGCCCTTGACCAGCACCGCCACACGGTCGCTGAACATCGCGGCGAGCGTGACGTCGTGCGTGACGGCGAGCGCCGCGATCCCGCGCGCTCGGCAGAGTTCGCGGACGAGGGAGTAGATCGAGACCTGGGCCGCGAGGTCGAGGTTGGCGGTGGGCTCGTCGAGGAGGAGGGCCCGCGGCTCCTGCGCGAGCGCCGCTGCAATCGCCACCCGCTGCTGCTGGCCGCCCGAGAGCGTGGCGACCCGGCGCGATTCGATGTCCGCTGCGCCCACCGAAGCCAGGGCGCGGCGCGCCGCGGCGATGTCTTCTTCGCCGTCAAACCAGGCCGAAGCGCGCCGGGGGTGGCGGCCCAGGAGGACGGCTTCGAGCGCGCTGAAGTCCCAGAGCGGCGGGGCGTCCTGCGCGACGAGTGCCGCGGACCTGGCGACCGCGAGGCGCGGGGCGGCCGCCAGCGGTTTCCCGTCAAGGAGAACTTCACCGGACGAGGGCGACAGCAGGCCCAGCAGCACCCGCAGAAGCGTTGTCTTTCCCGAGCCGTTGGGACCGATGACGGCGGTAAACGTCCCGGGCTTCACGCCAATCGAAACCTCGCGGAGGACCGGATCGGTCATGTAACCCGCCGTGACGTGGCGCGCTTCCAGGATCACGGGTCACCGGATGCCGGCTCGCCCGCTCCGGCCTGAGCTAGCAACGCGAGTCGAAGTGTCCGTCCGCCCGCCCGCCCGCCTGCCCGCTCCGGTCTGAGCGAGCGAAGCGAGTCGAAGTGCCTGCCCGCACCCTCCTTCATCGCAGCGCCTCCCCAAGGACTCGCAGCGACTGATCCATCCGCGACCCGGGAGCGAGAAGGAAGTCTTGCGAGAGCACGCGGACGCGCTTCGACTTGACGGCCGGAATGGCCGGCAGCTTCGACCAGGCGGCGAGGGCGTTGGCGTCCGAAGGCGGATCGACGCTGTTCAGCTCGAGGATCACATCGGGGGCGCGGGTGACGAAGTCCTCCGGGCTGACTTTGGCGAAGTCTTTGCCGAGGTCGTTGAAGACGTTGTCGCCGCCGACGCGGGCCGCGAGCTCGCTGATGAAAGACGTTTCGCCGGCGATGTAGACGTCCTGCGGGTTTGCGGCGAGCCGCTCGGTGACCAGCGCGACCCGGACGCGCGGGGCGTTTTTCCAGCGCGCAGCTTCACGTCCCATCCCTTCTTCGAGCCGCCGCCGCGCGGCCGCCGCTTCCGATTCGCGCCCGACGAGCCGCCCGAGAGTCCCGTACTGGTCCAGCGCGTCGGCGAGGCGCAGCACGCGGATTTCCTGCACGGGAAGTCCTGCGCCGTGGAGCTGGTCCAGCGCCTTCGGGAAACTCGAGACCTCGACGACGGCGTCGGGGCGAAGCGCCACGATCCGCTCGATGTTGAGATCCGCGAAGCCGCCGACGATTTCCTTCGAAGCGGCTTCCGGAGGCCATCGGCAGAAGCGGGTGACGGCGACGACGCGGTCGCCGGCGCCGATGTCGTAGAGGATATCTGTGGCGCTGGGGACGAGCGAGACGACGCGCTTCGCCGGAATCGCGGGCTCACGGCGGGCGCGGCCGCGCGGCCACACGACGGCTGCGGCGATCGCGGCGGCGAGGAGGACGGCGACGAGGGCGCGGAGGGACATGGGGCGGACATCTTAGGGAAGAGGTCCGGGCGGGGCTATTGCGGAGTGTCGGCGGGGAGGAGGTCGGCGAAGCAGAAGCCGTCGCGCTCGACGACGTCTCCTGCGCGCACCGCGATGTGCGCGCGGAACATCGGCCCCGCGAAGCAGAACGTGTGGAACTCGCCATTTTCGCCGCAGGGGTCGACGGTCGCGGGGAGATCGCCGAGCAGGTCCGCGTCGAATGTCCGGCCGGCGAAGCGGCGGTCGAGCCTGCGCGGGTCGACGCAGGTCAGCACGGCCTTCAATCCGGCTGCGATCATCTCGGCCGCGAGCGGCCGCGTCGGGAGGCCCCAGAGCGGGAAGACGGGAGCCACGCCGCTTCCCGCGAGCTGTTCTTCGCGGTACCGGCGGATGTCCTCGAGGAAGAGGTCCCCGAACGCCATGTGCGTGATCCCGGCGCCCCGCGCCTTCGCCACGACCGCGCCCATTCGCTTCGTGTATTCCTCGTTCGAGCACGGCCACGGAAGCGGGACTGGCCAGAGCGGGAGCCCCGCGGCGGCGGCCTGCGCTTCCAGAAGCTCGCGCCGCACTGCGTGCATCGCCACGCGGTCGAAAGCCTCGTTGATCGTCGTGACGAGCCCGGCGATTTCGAATTCGCCCGCCAGCCTCAAGCGCTGCAGACTCCACGCGCTGTCCTTGCCGGAACTCCATGACAGCAGCAGCCGGGGCTTGCTCACGCGGCGGATTCTGGCAGAGCGCAAGCGGTGGAGCAAGGCGGCCCGGCAGATGAGGCTGGTTACGCTCCGTTCCGGAAACTACGATCCTTGTTCGTGCATGCGAAGGAGATCGCAATGAAGCCGGAGCTGAAGTGGTTCGGGGCGGGGGCGGTGCTGGCGATGGTGCTGACCAGCGCGGTTTTCCTGAAGACATGGAGAGCCGAAGCGGGGCGGGGCGCGGGAGGCGCCGCTGGTGCCGGGGGAGACGAGGGTCCCGGCGGCAAACGCGCTGAAGGAGGGTCTGCCGAGGCGGCCGAACTGCAGAAAAGACTCGAGGCGTGGGAGGCGAGCGCGGGGCAGGCACAAAAAGAGTCTGCCGATTCCGAACGTGCCAGGGTCGCGCTACGCAGTGACCTCGCCGAGTTAAAGCGCGAGGTTGAGCAACTCAAGAAGGAGCTGCTCAAGCTGGCGCCTGTGAAGGCCCGGGCCGGCCCGCCCGCGCCGCTCACGCCCGAGCAGGTGGCGAATCTCCAGAAGCAGGCGATGGACGGGACGCTTGACGCTGCCGGCCGCGTCGAGGCGCTTCAACAACTCCGCAAGCGCACGGCCAGCGGGCGGACGCCGGAAGTCGTGCGCAGCATGCTCGGCCTGCTCGAGACGAGCGCCGACGCCGGAGTCCGCGCGGACATCTGCAAGCAGCTGAAGGGCGTGGACATGGCGGAAGCCCGCGAGGCGATGCTGCGCCGGCTGCGCGAGGACAAGGACAGAAAGGTCCGCGAAGAGGCGGCGGAAACGCTGGAGGCGTGGAAGGACGACGCGGGGGTGCGCGCGGAGCTCGAGGTCGCCGCGAAGGGGGACGAAGACGCGGACGTGCGCAAGAAGGCGGCGAAATCGTTGGGGGGCAAGAAGTAAACCGGTTCGTGATCGAGTCCGGCGCCGCGTATGCTCTCCCGTGCGATGAGCACCGGACGGCCAAACCGAAAGGCACTCCCGAAGACCCGGCGTAAGTCTCTTCCTCCGGCCGGCACTCCAGCGAAGTCGAGGGCCGAGCTGGCCGACCGATATCGGCTTGGAAAGGAGATCGGCCGAGGCGGGCTCGGGCGCGTCGTGGAAGCTGCGGATGCGCCGATCGGCCGCACCGTCGCGCTCAAGCTGCTGCTCGAAGGCGCCCCGCTCGACTTCGTGGAGCGCTTCCATCGCGAAGGCCGCATCACGGGCCGCCTGGAGCACCCGAACATCGTCCCCGTGCACGAGGTCGGGGCGCTTCCGGGCACGGGGGAAGTCTTCATCGCGATGAAGCGCATCACGGGACGCGACATGGCGGACGTGATCGCGGACCTGAGGCTCGGCAAGGGCGGGGAGGTGTGGACGCAGCGGCGGCTGGTCGAGGCGTTCCGGGACGTCTGCAGGGCGGTGGCGTATGCGCATTCGAAAGGGGTCATCCACCGCGATCTCAAGCCGTCGAACGTGATGCTCGGGGAGTTCGGCGAAGTGCTTGTCGTGGACTGGGGGTTGGCGAAGGATCGTCGGGAGTCGAAGGTCGAAAGTCGGGAAAGTCCGGGGACCCTTGACTCTCGACCTTCGACGCTCGACCCGCTGTTGACCCTCGACGGCGACGTCTTCGGCACGCCGGAGTACATGCCGCCCGAGCAGGCGGAGGGGAAGGTGGACGAGGTTGACGCTCGCAGCGACGTGTACTCGCTGGGTGCGATTCTCTACGAGATCCTCGTGTGGAGGCCGCCGCACGTCGGAGAGTCCACTTCTGAGATTCTGTCGCGCGTGGTTTCCGAACCTGTGCGCGCCCCTTCGACCGTTTTCTTGCGGGGGCGGGCAGGAATCCCGCGCAAGGGCCCGCGCTTCGAGCCGGCGGCCGTCCCTCTCGACCTCGAGGCGGTCTGCATGAAGGCGCTTTCGAGGGACAAGGAGAGCCGGCACGCGGATGGCCGAGAACTCGCCGCGGACATCGACCAGTGGCTGGAAGGGGCCAAAGAGCGCGAGCGCGCCGAGCGGCAGTCGGCGGCGCGCCTTGCCGAGGCGATGCGGCTTCTCGAACGCGTTCGCACGCTGCGGCGAGAAGTCGCTGAAGCAGACGCGGAAGCAGAACGCATCTCCCAGTCCATTCAGGCCTGGCTTCCGGCGGAAAAAAAACGCCCCGTGTGGGAGGCCGAGGATCGCTTCAAATCGCTCCAGGACGATCAGGCCCGGTCGTTCGCGCAAGCCTCCGCCGCATTCGAGGAGGCATTCCGCCTCAACCCGCTGAACGAGGACGCGCGCGAGGGGCGTTGCGTCCTGGAAGCCGAGCGGTTTCTCGAGGCCGAGCAGCGGCGCGACAGCCGCGAGATGATCGCGAGCCGGCAGGCTCTGGAGGCGCTGGACCGGACGGGAAGCCACCGCGGCCGGCTGGACGCTTCCGGGCACGTGAGCCTCCGGACGTCCACGCACCGCTGCGAGTGTCTCAAGCCCGGCCCGGAAGGATGGAGGGTAAGTTATGGGGAGGTACCCGCCGTGGTATGGCGGGATGGCGCGCCGGATCCCGGGAGGCGGCCCCAGGACCGCGACTCGCTCGTTCCGTCGGCGAAAATTTCGCCGGACGGCGTCCGCGGCGCGCACGCACGGGAGTGCCCGACCCGCGACCTTGCCGGCGTCGGCGTTGAAATCCAGCGCTTCGAAGAACGCGACCGGCGGATGGTTGCGGTGCCGACGGGAAGCGGAGGGCGCACGCCGGTGGAGCGCCTGGAACTGCCGCAGGGCTCGTATCGGGCGCTGTTCCGTCGAGCGGGGTTCGTGGAAGCGTGTGTACCGTTCGTTGTGACACGAGGCTCCGAGCTTGACTTTCGGGTGACGATGTACCGGGAGGAAGAAGCGCCCGCCGGATTCCGCTTCGTGCCCGGAGGGGAGTTCCTGTTCGGCGATGCCGAGGCGGGAGGTGAGCCGCCAAGGCTCGCGAAGACGCTCGACATCTTCATGGCCGTCGCTCCGGTGACGTGCGCCGAATACGTGGAGTTCCTGGACGACCTGTGCACTTCGGGTCGACAGGAGGAAGCGCTTCGACGCCAGCTGCGGGAAGGAAACGCCTGGTTCCTGGAGTCAAAGGGAGGGAAGTTCGCGTATCCGGCAGCGGGCGCTCCTGTACTGCTCCGTCTTCAGCCGGAGTTCCCTGCGTTGGGGATGAGCTGGCACGATGCGGTCGCGTTTGCCGCGTGGCGCTCGAAGCGGGATCGACGCGTGTACCGGCTACCGCACGAGGAAGAATTCGAATGGGCGGCGCGGGGGGCGGACCAGCGCGTGTACCCGTGGGGGAACGCCGCCGATCCCGCGTTTTCCAACACGCAGCTCTCGCACGCGGAAGGTCCGCAACCGCGCGCGCCCGGGTCGTTCCCCGCGGACGAATCGCCCTTCGGCGTGCTGGACCTGGCGGGCAACGCGCCCACCTGGTGCTGGAATGCACCCCGAAAACCCTACCGGCACTTCTGCAGCCTCCGGGGCGGTTCCTTCCGGGGGTCCATGGACCAGGCGAAGTCGCCCCGGATACAGGGGTGCGAGCCGGGAATCGTCCATCGCCAGTTCGGATTCCGCCTGTGCGCGCCGGCGTTCGGACCGGTTTGACGGGCGCGCCGATTGCTCTTATGGGTGGTCTGACCCCTTCTCCCGCGGATGCTGTGTATCCGTCCGGGTACGCCGTGTATCCTGTTCGCCCCGTGTTCGGGGCCAGGCCAACTTTCGGGAAGACCGTCGAACTTTCGACCCGCCGCAGACGTCTTAATTCCAGCCCCCGGGTGACCCGGGGATAGTGTCAACAGGAGATCCGTCCATGCGCCAGCGCCGCTTCGCCCTTTTCGCCGCCCTGCTTGCCCTCATCTGCCTCGTCAACGCCGATCCGCCGCCCAGCGACGCCCGCACCGCAGGCGAGACCGCGCTCAAGGATCGCGACTATGCTAAAGCGGAAACGCTGCTGACGCAGGCGCTCGGGGAAGCGAAATCCGGGCAGGACGAGATCCTGATCCTCATCGCGACGGCGCAGCAGAACGCGAAGAAGAACGACGAAGCGATCGCTTCGCTCGACCGTCTCGTGCGGGAGTATCCGGCGAGCGGCCTTAAGATGAAGGCGCTGTACAAGAAAGGCGACTTGCTGGCGGCGAAGAAGGAATTCGCGCTGGCCGGGCAGATCTACGACGCCCAGGTCGCGGCTGTGACCGCTCCGGAGCGGCGCAAGAAGATCGCGATGATCTACGTCGAGGCGGGGCGCGAGTTCCTGAACCCGAAGGAAGCGAAGGACCCGACGTTCGTCGCGAACTACGTGGCCGCGAGGAATCTGCTTGTGAAGGCGCTGGAGCTCGAAGCTCTCGGCGTTGACGAAGAGGGCGTGCGGGTCGACGTGATGACCTGCGAGCTGAAGGGCGGAATGGACCGCAACCAGCTGCGCAAGACCTGCAAGGAGTTCTTCGAGAAGTTCCCGAAGGCCGCGAAGCTGGATGAGGCACTGTTCGCGCAGGGAACGGCGCTTCGCGACACCGGGCTGCCGTTCGACGCGAAAGTGGCTTGGCTGCGCATCCCGGCGGAGTTTGCCACGTCGGTGCGCGCGGCGGAGGCGCTGTGGTCGGCGGCGCTCCTGCATGTGAACGAGGCCGGGCAAACAGGTTCGCTCGAAGAATTGCGGCGCGCGTTGCCGCTGCTGCGGCGCTGCTCGAAGGACTTCGCGGCGAGCGAATGGGGCCCGAAGGCGGGGTATCTCGCCGGGATCGCCCTGGCGCAGTACGAAGAACTGCGCGACGAAGCGCGCAAGGAACTCGCGGCATTTGCCGACGGCCGTGCGAAGGACGAGCGCGCCCCCGAGGCGCTCTTGCGCGTGGCCTGGCTCTGGCGCGCCGACATGGACGACGCGAAGGCGATCGCGACCCTGGAGGATTTCCTGAAGCGCTTCCCCGATTCCCCCCGCTGGCCCGAGGTGCGGCAGGCGATCGCGGACGTGAGGTTCGAGGCGGCGGGGAGGGCGTTCGTGCGCAAGGACTGGGCGGCGGCGCGCGCGGCGGCGGAGGAATTCGCCGTACTTCATCCGACGGACGGGCGCGCGGCGGCGATGTCGTTCCGGGTCGGGCAGACCTACGCCGAGGAAAAGAAGTGGAAGGAAGCGGTCGAGGCGTGGATGCGGGTTGCGACGAAGTTCCCGGCCTACAACGAGGGCGGCCAGGCGCGGTTTGAGGCGGCGAAGGCGTACGCAAACGAGCTCGACGACTTCGAGACGGCGATGAAGGAGTTGCCGAAGGTCGGCGGGAGCTCTCACGGGCCGGCGCAGCAGTTCCTGCAGCTGCTCCAGAACAAGTCGCTCGCGCTTTCGAGCGAGAAAGTTTTTACAGGCGCCGAGACTCCCGCGGTGAAGCTCACGGTCCGAAATGTGGAGACCGTCAAGTTCCGCTTCTGGACGCTGGACCTGAAGGATTATTTCGAGAAGCGCGCGGCGACGACGGGGCTGGAATCGCTCGAAGTCGCGGTGATCGCGCCGGACAAGGAATGGGAAGTTCCGGTGAAGGACTACCGGCGCTTCAAGGAGATGAAGCTCGACGTCGAGCTCCCGAAGAAAGATCCGGGCGCCTACGTCGTGTCGGCGTCGATCGGGACGCAGGAAGCCAAGACCGTCGTGATCGTGTCGGATCTCGCCACGATCGCGCGGGCCGGGCGGAGCGGCGCGACCGTGGTCGTGCAGAATCTGAGAACGGGCGAGCGGGTCGAGAACGCGACCGTCCGGATGGCGGCGGACGGGAAGCACGTGAAGACCTGGAAGGACGACATGCGGCCGTCGAGCCTCTCGATCCTCGCCGAGTCGAACGGGCACCTCGCGTTCCGCGACATGGCGCTCGGAGCGCTTCCGATTGCGCCGAAGCGCGAGCCGCGCGTGCTGATCCTGACGGACCGGTCGCTGTACGGCGACGGGGACGAGGTGAAAGTGCGGCTTGTGGTGCGGGATACGGACGGCGGCGCGTACCTGCTGCCTAAGGACAAGAACTACATCCTGCGCGCCGCGAGCGGGCAGGGGATCGTCTTTCACGAAGCGACCGTCGCGCTGTCGAAGTTCGGGACGGCTGCGATGGCGTTCACCATGCCGAAGGGGCTGCACTCGGGCGTGACGGTGTCGGTGATCGAGAAGGCACTTCCGCAGGAGAAGCTGCTCGGCGCCGCCCAAGTCGCGATTGCCGGCGCCGCGTGGCGCTTCCCGCACTTTGAATACATCGCGGACGACACGCCGAAATTCGTCGGAGACAACATCGATGTGACGGCGATCCTGCGAGACGAGTGGAACCGCCCGATGGGCGGACGCTGGGTGCGGATTCTCGCGCCGGGCGATCTCGACTGGCGCGACACCATGACGGGGACCGACGGGACGTTCGCGATCCAGCTGCGCGACACCGACCGCTTCTACCGCGACGGCGTCGCGGCGGTGCAGCTGAACGCCGAAAACACGGCCGACATCCTGCGCATCCCGGTGCTTCCGCGCACGCCCGCGATCACGTTCGACGACGAGTCGCGCGTGACCGAGCCTGTCGTGGCCGGCGAGCCGAAGACGATCGCGTTCACGGCAAAGAAAGCGGACGACACGGCGTTCACCGCTTCTTTCCGCTGGACCGTCATCCGCGCCAACGAAGCCGGACAGCGCTTCCCCGTCGCCCAGGGAGACGTGACGAGCGACAAGGACGGCAAGGCGAAGTTCTCCTGGAGCGCCAACGAAGCGGGCGTCCACACGATCACGGTGTCGACGAAGGACGCCGACGGGATGCCGACGCGGCTCCAGACGGCGGTGGCTGTGATGGACGACAAGGAAGAGCGCAAGCTGCGGCTGCTTTCCGGCGCGGACACGTTCGAGCCCGGGAAGCCGGTCGAGCTGACGGTGCTGTCGCGGCTCGACAAGGGGCTCGCGTTCGTGACGATCGAAGGAGAAAAGGTCGAGCAGGTGCTGGCCGTGACGCTCGAGAAGGGGAAGAACGCGGTGAAGCTGAACACGCCGCCGCCAACGACGCGCGACTTCAGCGTGACCGTGATGATGATGCAGGGCGGGAAGTTCCACGCGGACGTGCGGGACTTCGCGCTGAAAGCGCCGGAAGTCAAGATCGAGCCCGAGAAGAAGGAAGTGAAGCCGGGCGAGGAGATCGTGGTGAAGGTGACCGCGAAGCCCGGCAGCGAAGTCTGGCTGCTGTCGTCCGCTGAGATCACGACGGGGATCGACACCGGCGCGTTCAACCCGATGCGCCCGGGCGCGTACTTCGCCGCGGACTCCTCGGTCGCGACGGCGTTCTCATGGCAGACCCAGCAGGTGGACCCGCAGCTCCTCGCAGCGCTCGCGCAGTTGGAGCAGCTGGACCGCGGCCAGAGCCGGCGCGTGATGCTCGAAAAGAACCTCGACAAGTTCAAAGACTTTGCAAAGGAAGCGGACCATAACGAGGAGGAGTTCGCCGGCGGCAGCGGGGCCGGCGGACGGTACGGCGGACGCCTTGGCGGCAAACGGAACCTCGTGGCCCGCGGGGGAGGAAGCCAGGGCTCGGGCCGGGCGCCGTCGGCGCAGCCTGTGCCCTACATGTGGACCTCCGCCGAAGCGGGCGCGGACGGAATCGCCACCTTCCGCTTCAGGGCGCCGGGCAGGCGCGAGGACATCGACCTTCAGGCGTGGTCGATCGACGGCGGGAACGCAATTGCGACGGCGGAAGCGACCGTCAAGGTGCGGGCATCGGTCTTTGCGGAGGTGCGCTTCCCCGAAAGCGCGGTGGAAGGCGAAAAGACGTCCGCGGTCGTGCTTCTCACGAACTGGTCCGGGGCCGAGGGCGAGGCGTCGATCGTCCTGAACGGCGCCGAAACGAAGGTGAAAGTCCCCGCGCGGTCGACGGCCGAGAAAGACATCGACTGGACTGCGGCGCCCGTGGCGTCGGTCAGCGTGGACGGCGCAAAGCAGGACGTCACGGTGGCGATGCGTGCGAAAGGGCCGTCGGCCGCGAACGAAAAGGGCGGCGCCTTCACGGCCCGGGCCGAGCTCAAGGTCGACGGCCAGGGGAAGACGCGCATCTTCGTCGCAACCTCGCCGGCAGCGCTTCTCGAAGCCCTCGCCGAAGGCGGCGACGACCTGACCCGCGCTTCCGACGTCGCCACGAGGCTCATCGCGAGACTGGCACGGCACCGCGTCGAAAAGACGGACGCGACGAAGCTCGCCGTCATGGAATTCGCGGCGCTTCGTGCCCAGGGGCTCGCCGACGCGGCCGCCAACGACGCCGCGTGGCCGGTCCTGCTCTACCTGGCCGCGGCGGAGGCCAAGGCGGCGGAATTTGACATCGAGCCCGACCCCGCGCTCCTGAAGCAGCGCTTCGCCCAGGCGACCTCCGACGAAACCAAGGCCCTCATCCTCTTCGCTCTCTCCCGCGGAAAGCACGCGGAATACGGGTTCCTCTTCCGCCTCTGGCGCGGCGTCGACACGCTTTCGCCGCGCGCCCTGGCCTGCGTCGCGCTCGCGATGAAGGCGGCGGGGAAGACGGACGAAGCGAAGTCGGCGCTGGAGAAGCTGGCGAAGTCGGCGAAGGAAGATCACTGGGAAGCGGCGGCGTCGGCGCAGGCGGATTCGGCGAACACGGGCTATGCGGCGACGGCGGTTGCGGCCCTCGCGATGTCGGAAATCGACCCGGCGCACGCGCTCCTTCCGAAGGCCCGCGCGTGGCTCCTCGCGCGCCGGCCGAGGACGGCGTTCGAACGGGCTGCCCTCGCGCTCGCGATGCAGACGACCCCCGACAAGGGCGGCGTGACCGAGGTCAAGGTGGACGGGCAGGCCGTGAAGCGATTCGGCGAGGTCGCCGCGACGGAAGGGGTGATCGAGCCGACGGGAAGCGGCACGTTCTATGCGATGGCGTCGCGCGAGACCGGCGTGGTCCCTGAGCCGGCCGTCAAGGTGGCGGTCAAGCGGACCGCCGAGTGGCCGCGCTCGATCGTGGAAGGGAAGACCGCGATGCCCGCGGCCGCGGCGGTCAAGGAACCCGTCGAGAACCCCTCGATGGGGAAAGTCGCCGCAGGGCACTGGTTCCGCGTGAAGTACGAGCTCACCGTGACCGGCCCGACGACCCAGTACTCCGTCGTGGAACTGCCGCGCAACACCGGCCTCCAGTTCGGGAAGGCCGACCTGCGCGTCCTCCTCCCGCCGCAGGCGGAAGCGGAAAAGAAGATCGAAGTCGCATTCCTGGCGTACGCCGACGCCCCGGCCGCTTATCCCGAGGTCGAGGTGCTCGCTCCTGGCGCCGCGTTCCGCGAGGGCTGGACCTGGACGCACGGCGAGAGAACCACGGCGGGCGCGATCCTGTTCGAGAAAAAGAAGTGGAAGGAATGCCGCGACATTCTCCTCCCGCTTTTTGAGAAGGGAACGCTCGTGGACGCCGTCGCCGCCGCTTCGGCCCGCATGCTGGGCTACAGCGCGGTGGAACTGGCCGAGAACGACACGGTGGTGAAGTACTTCGAAGTCCTGAAGGAAAAGGCGCCGGGCGAAGTCGTGCCGTTCGACAAAATCCGCGCGATCGCAAAGGCGTACGCCGCCGTGAACGAGCACGAGCGCTCGATGCAGGTCTCGGGCGGCGCGTGCGACGCGTACTTCCTGCAGGAAGCGAACCTCGCGGGCGCGCTCGAGGACCTCGGGCGCATGAAGGAATCGGTCGCGTGGATGAAGACCCTGCTTTCGGACTATCCGGACAGCCCGCTGAATCGCGAGATGCTCTTCGGCTTCGGCCAGCGTCTTTACTCGAAAGCGAAGTCGCACAAGGCTTCCGCTGAGAAGAACGACAAGGCGCTGTCGCGCGAAGAACTGCTGGCTGAGAGCGCAGGAGCCTTCGAGCACGTCCTTTCCTGGTTCCCGGCGCACGAGGAGAACGACCGCGCGATGCTTTCGCTCTGCAGCGCCTACCTCGAGGCCGGCAAGTTCGACCTCGCCGACGGGGCCGCCCGCCTGGCCGCGGCGCGCTTCGTCAAGTCGCGCTTCCTCGACACGTTCGACTACACGCAGGCGTTCGCGCTCTTTGCCCAGAAGAAGTTCCCCGAGGCGCTCACGCTCTGCGACAAGCTGGAGACGTTCGATTACGGGGCGAAGGCGAACCCCGGCCCGGGCGTGATCCGGACGCAGGCGGTGCTGATGAAGGCGCAGATCTTCCACGCGAAAGGGGAGATGGACAAGGCCGTCGAGAACTACAAGAAGGTGAAGGAGAAGTCCGCGGACGCGGCTCGGTCGATCGCGTTCCTCGAGCGCGAGGCGATCTCGGTGAAAGACGTGACCGTGGCTCCGCTGGCGAAGGCCGCGGAGCTCGAGCTCGAATATGCGGGCGTCGCGGAAGCGCACGTCCGGGCCTACAAGGTCGACCTCACGATGCTCGCTCTCCGCCGGAAGAACCTCGTCGACGCGTCGACGGTCGAAGTCGCGGGGATCAAGCCCGTGTTCGAGAAGGCCTTCAAGCTCGACCATCCGAACGCCCGCCGCCGCGAGAAGCAGACGTTCACGCTCGACCTCAAGGACCCCGGCGCCTACCTCGTCGGCGTCAAGGCCGGCGACTTCTTCGCTTCCGGCATCATCCTCCGCTCGAACCTGTCCATGGCCGTGCAGGAAGAGGCCGACGGAAACGTCCGCGTGAACATCTCCGACATGGCCAGCGGCGGATTCGCCGAGAGCGTCAAGGTCACGATCTTCGGCACGGACGACCAGAAGATCGCCAGCGACAAGACCGACCTCCGCGGCATCTGGGAAACCTCCGGAGTGCGCGGCCTCGCCATCGTCGTCGCCGAAAAGGACGGGCACGTCGCGATGCATCGCGGCGCGAGCGTCATCGGGATGATCGAGGACGCGAAGCGCAAGGCGGACGTGCCGGCGGCCGCGAAGAAACTCTCGGAGCAGCAGCAGGAACTGCTCGAGAAGGAGACCCGGTCGGCCAACGACGAGATGGAAGACAACTACAACCGCAATCTACGGAACAAGCAGCAGGGAGTTGAAGTGGAACGGATGAAGAAATAAGAGCGGCTCAAAAGTCGATCTGCATCCGGACGATCAGCACGTCCTCGTGGTCGATCCGCTTTCCGGCGATGACGAGAGGGTTGTTCCTCCGGCCGTTGTATTCGAGGTAGGCGTACATCACGCTGAGCCGGACGTTGGCGTTCGGGTACCAGTTGATGCACGCCGCCATCTCGTCGACGTGCTGGGCGGACGTCAGCTTCGAAGTGACCTCGTCGCGGGCCAGGTCGCCGGGGACGTTGAAGCGGGAGTAGCGGGCGACCAGTTCGAGGGCGCCGAAGGCGCCGCTGCCGCTGAAGATCGGCTTCTTCACGTTGGGCCGGTCCCAGTTCTTCTCCTCCATGGTGATGAACCACGACGCGGTCACGAACACCGCTTCGTGATTGCTGTGCCCGGCGCCGTCGGGCGCGCCCGAAAAACGGTACGTGTCCCGCGTCTTGATGTACTCGGCCTTCAGGCCCACCGGGCCGGCGAGCCAGGCCAGCTCGACGCAGAACCTGAAGCGGTCCCTGTCGAAGCGGACCTGGTCGGCGCGGGGGCCTCTCGCGACGAAGACGGTTTGCGAACTCGGCGGGGAGTACGTGTACGGGAGCACGCCCCTGGCCAGGCCGCGCTTCCCCCAGTTGACCGAGCATCCGGCGTGGACTCCCTTGATGAAATCAATTCCCGTCTTCGCGAACGGTCGCAACTGAAGGCGCGCGTAGAAGTCCTTGTCGCTGTTGTTCTCGGCGGCCTTGAGCGTGCCGTTGGCGATCATGAAGTTGTACTCGAGGATCTTCTCGAAGACTTCACCGTACACCATCGCACCGAGCTCATACCCGGGGACCAGGCGGTCCGAGGGGCCGCGCTCGGGCATGTCGATGAAGAGGGTGCTGGTCGTCTGCTCGATCGAGAAAGGCGCCTTGAACTGACCCACCTTGACCTTGAGAAGGCTCCACCGCTCGAATGACACGTATGCGTCGTCGACCACAAACGCTGCGCTTCCGCTTCCGTTGATCTCGACCCGGAACCCGAAGTCCTTCCAGATCCTCCCTTTCAGGTCGAGCTTCACTTCGCGGATCGAAAAGTTGTCGATCGAGATCCGCTGCGAGTTCGTGAAGTACTCGCGATAGTGCACGAGGACGCGCCCGCCGATCTTGATTTCGAAATTTCCGTCCTGGCTTTTGGCCTGGAGTCCGTTCTTGAAGTAGACGTCGATCTTGTTGCTCACTGCGGCCTCGGGCGACCCGGGTTCGGGTGTCTTGCCCGAGGTGTCCTCCTTCACTTTCAGCTTCTCTTCGAGCGCCTTCACCCGCTCCTCGATCGTCTCGGCCCCGGCAAAGGCGGCAAGGACGGCGAGGAACCCCAGCGTTCTCGACAGACGGTTCATGTTGCCTCCCGAGTGGTGGGTCAGCTTTGTTTCGGTGGGTCGCGTCCGAAGGGCGCGACCCGCGGAAACAAGCGTGTCGAACCACTGAGGACCGACCGCAAGTGCATTCCGCGTGCCCTGACGCGACGAGACTTGCGGTCGCGTCGTGAAGGCGATAGCGACCGTGGAATCGCGCCACATTCCGTGGAATTCCGCGCACACATCGCGCGGCATCCGCATCGGGCCGCCGTCAATCCGTGTTTGTCGGGGAATGCCGATTGCGTTTCGAAACTGTCCGGCGGCCAGCGAGGAGTGGAAAATGGACGAGAATCGGCCTGGTGACCCGGCGACGGCCGCTGACACGCCCGTCGACCGGCGAACGTTCCTCGCCGCAGGCGCCGCCGCGGTCGCCGCAGTCGCGGGCTGCGGCCACGTTCAGCCGAGAGATCCCTCGGTTCGCTGGGGAATGATCATCGACCTGCGCCGCTGCGTCGGCTGCAAGGCCTGCACGGTTGCCTGCAAGGCGGAGAACCATACGCCCCCGGGCGTGGCCTACAACGTCGTGATGGAAGAGGAGACGGGCGAATACCCGCACGTGGCCCGCCGGTTCCTTCCGCGGCCCTGCATGCAGTGCGCCGTCCCTTCCTGCACCCAGGTCTGTCCCACCGGCGCGACCTGGTCGCGTCCTGACGGAATCGTCGCCGTCGACTACGACAAGTGCATCGGCTGCCGCTACTGCATCGCCGCCTGCCCCTACGGCGCACGCTCCTTCGATTTCGGCGACACCTACAGCCCGGACCTGAACCCGCACGAGCGGCGGCCGTCGCCGGAATACGGCGAGCACCGCTCCCGCGAAAAGGGCAGTTCGCCGATCGGCAACGTGCGCAAGTGCACTTTCTGCCTCCACCGCCTCGCCGTCGGCCTGAGTCCGTCCTGCGCCGAGACCTGCATCGGTCACGCGATCCACTTCGGCAATTTCGCGGACCCGGACGGACGCTGCACGGTGCACGGCGAGTCGCTCCGCGAATTGCTCGCGACGCGAGGCCACATGCGACTCAAGGAAGAACTGGGGAACGAGCCCTCCGTCTACTACCTGACATGAGGTCCCGATGAAATCGCTGGGTTACGTCCTCCTGACCGCCCTCTCCGCCGCCGGATTGTGGGCGATCGGTGTCCGTTTCTCGGAAGGGCTTGCGGCGACGCACCTGACCCAGCACGTCCCCTGGGGCCTCTGGATTTCGCTCTATATCTATTTCATCGGCCTCTCCGCGGGCTCCTTCCTTCTCTCCACGCTCATCTACGTATTCGGAGTCCGGCGATTCGAGCCGGTGGGTCCGCTCGCGCTGCTCCAGGCGCTCGGCTGCATGATGATCGGGCTCTTCCTGATCTGGGTGGATCTGGGGAAGCCCAGCCGGTTCTTCAACGTGTTCTTCTACTTCAATGCTTCGTCCGTTCTCGCCTGGGAGTCCGTCCTCTACGTCCTCTACACGGCCATCATCCTGGCCGAGCTGTTCCTGCTCCTCCGGCCGGCGCTTGCGCGGCGTGCCCGGGACGGCGTGCGGCCGGCCTGGCTCTACCGCACTCTCGCGTTCGGAACGAATGTCCCCGACGAGGCCTGGATTGCCCGTGCCCGCCGCCGGGTCTTCGCTCTCGGCCTCCTCGGAATCCCCGTCGCCATCGGAGTTCACGGCGGCACCGGCGCCATCTTCGCCGTCGTGAAGTCGCGCCCGACCTGGCACACCGGGCTCTTTCCGATCGTATTTCTCGTCTCCGCCCTCGCGTCCGGCGGCGCCCTCCTCACCTTCCTCACCGCGGCGACGTCCAGCCTGCCGCAGGACCGCAAGATCGATATCGTCAAAGGGCTCGCGCGCTTCACCGTGGGAATCCTCGCGCTCGATCTCCTGCTGCTCGTCTCCGAAATGCTCGTCGTCTTCTACGGCGGCATGCCGGCCCACATCGCGGGTTGGCAGCAGATCCTCTTCGGCCCATTCTGGTGGGTCTTCTGGGGTGTCCAGCTCGTTCTCGGCGCTGCCGTGCCCCTCGTCCTCGTCGCAGCGCCGCGAACGCGCTCCTCCGTCCGATGGCTCGGCCTTGCAGGCGCGCTGGTCGTGATCGGCGTCGTCGGCGTCCGCCTCAACGTCGTCGTTCCGGCCCAGATCCCGCTGGAATTCGCCGGGCTCCCCGACGCCTACCACCACACTCGCTTCGCCCCCGGGTACTTCCCCAGCCTCAACGAATGGCTTGTCGGCCTCGGGACCGTCGCGCTCTTCGTGTGGCCTTTCCTCTTGTCGCGAAAAGTCCTCCCGCTCGAGGAGGCCGTATGAAGAACTCGCGCCGGAAATTCCTGAAGGACGCGGCGCTTCTCGGCGCAACGCCGATGCTGGCGCGCGCGGAAGCGCCGGCCGCCTCCGAAGGGGCCGGGATCGAGTATCACCGTAACGACCCCGACAAAATGATCTTCAGCGTGTGCCTCGGCTGCAATACGGGCTGCCCGACGAAGTTGAAGATCGAGGAAGGGACGATCGTGAAGATCGACGGGAGCCCGTACACGCCCTGGACGCGCGTGCCTCATGTGGCGTACGCGACGCCGCTGGCGGAGGCGGCGCGGCTGGAGGGGGCGATCTGTCCGAAGGGGCAGGCGGGAATGATGACGGTGTACGACCCGTACCGGCTGAGGAAGGTGCTCAAGCGGGACGGGCCGCGCGGCTCGATGCGGTGGAAGACGATCGACTTTCACCAGGCGGTGAACGAGATCGTGGACGGCGGGCGGCTGTTCGCAAACCTGCCGGGGGAAGAGAGCAGGGAAGTCGAAGGGCTGAAGGCGCTGCGCGCGCTGCGCGAGCCGAAGCTTGCGGACGAAATGTCGAAGGCCGTCGCGGAGATCTGGAAGTCGGCGGACAAGAAAACCGCGGTCGCGGCGTTCCGCGAAAAATTCAAGGACCATCTCCACCTGCTCATCGACCCCGAGCACCCGGACTTCGGCCCGAAGAACAACCAGTTCCTCTGGATTCACGGGCGGCTGAAAGGCGGCCGCAGCGAATTCTTCAAGCGCTTCGTCCAGGACGGCCTGGGCTCGGCCAACTTTCACGGACATACGACGGTCTGCCAGGGCTCGCTCTATTTCGCGGGGAAGGCGATGTCCGAACAGTGGACGAAGGACGGCTGGGCGGGCGGCGAGAAGTTCTTCTGGCAGGCGGACCAGAGCGGCGCGGAATTCATCATCTTCGTCGGCTCGTCGCCCTTCGAGGCGAACTATCCGCCGCTGCGCACTCCGAACATCACCGAAGGGCTGACGAGCGGGCGCCTGAAAATTGCGGTCGTGGACCCGAGGTTTTCGAAGACGGCGGCGAAGGCGTGGAAGTGGATCCCCGCCCGTCCCGGGACGGAGGGGGCGCTCGCGCTGGGCATGATCCGGTGGATCCTGGAGAACGGCCGGCACGACGTGCGCTACCTGTCCAATGCCAACAAGGCTGCCGCCGCCGCGGACGGAGAGCCGACCTGGAGCAACGCGTGCTGGCTCGTGAAGGAGGACGGGACATTCCTCCGGAGCCAGGACAAGTTCGTGGCAATTCACGAAGGCCGTCCTGTTTCCTTCGACCCCAACGACGTCGCCACGGCCGCCCACGGCGACCTTCTCTTCTCGGGAGAAGTCGAAGGGCGGCGCGTGCGCACTTCGCTCCGGCTTCTTCTCGACGAGGCGACGCGCAAGACCGTCGAGCAGTGGGCGGAGATCTGTGGAATCGCCCCGGCCGACATCGTGGACCTCGCGCGGGAGTTCACGTCTCACGGCAAGAAGGCCGCCGCCGACGCCCACCGGGGCGTCTCCCAGCACACCAACGGCTTCTACAACTGCCTCGCCTGGAACTCGCTCAATCTCCTCATCGGCAACTACGACTGGCGCGGCGGCATGGTCAAGGCATCCACGTACAAGACCACCGCCGGCGCTTTCGACTTCGCCAATCCGGACAGGCTCAAGACCTTCGGCCTGGGACTGCTCCGCGAGCGAAAGTTCGAGGAAACGACGCTCTTCGACGGCGTCTATCCCGCAAAGCGTCCCTGGTTCCCCAACGCGACCGACATCTACCAGGAGCTGCTGCCTTCGGCGGGGAGCGCGTACCCGTACCCGGTCAAGGCGCTTCTCCTGTACATGGGAACGCCCGGATACTCCCTCCCTGCAGGGAACACGCAACTCCGCGTGCTCGCGGACCTCAAGAGCCTGCCCCTTTTCGTCGCCTCCGACATCGTCATCGGGGAGTCCTCGATGTACGCCGACTACATCATCCCCGACCTCGCGTTCTACGAGCGCTGGGAGTTCCACGGGTCGCATCCGAACAACATCTGGAAGGTGCAACCCGTGCGGCAGCCGGTGATCGCGCCCCTGACGGAGACCGTGACGGTCTTCGGCGAGCCGATGCCCATCTCGCTGGAAGCGTTCATGCTCGCGGTCGCGGAGAGAATGAAACTCCCCGGTTTCGGTGGCGAACTCCGGCGGCCTGAGGACTTCTACCTGCGCGGCGTGGCGAACATCGCGGTCGACGGCACGCCGGTGGCGGAAGCGTCGGACGAAGAACTTGCCCTCTTCGAAAAAGCGCGGCGGCACCTGCCTCCTTCGGTCTTCGACCTCGCGAAATGGAAGGCGGCGGCGGGGCCGCACTGGAAACGCGTGGTGACGGTGCTCAACCGCGGCGGGCGCTACGAGGACTACGAGAAGGCCTTCGACGGCGCGCTGGTCAAGAACCGGTACGGGAAGCAGATCAACCTCTACTGCGAGAAGGTCGCGAAGACGAAGGACTCGATGACCGGCAAGCCCCTCGGCGGGGTGGCCGCCTGGCTGCCGATTTCCGACAGCCTGGGCCGCCCGTTCGGGATGAAGGATGGGGATCTCCACCTGATCACCCACCGCGAGATCTTCCAGACCAAGAGCCGAACCGCAGGGAATCCCTGGCTTCGCGAGCTTCAACCCGAGAACTCCCTCCTCGTCAGCGTCCGAGACGCGCGCCGGCTCGGACTCCGCACCGGAGACCGGGTCCGCGTCGTCTCCGACTCGAATCCCGAGGGCGTCTGGGACCTGCCCAACTCCGGCAAGCGCCCGATGATCGGGCGCGTCCAGGCGATCCAGGGGATGCGCCCCGGCGTCGTCTCCTTCTCCCTCGGACACGGCCACTGGGCCTACGGCGCCTGCGACGCCTGGATCGACGGCAGCCTCGTTCCCGGCGATCCCCTCCGCGGCGCGGGCGTTCACGCCAACGCCGCCATGGCGACGGACCCGCACCTCAAGGACGTCTGTCTTCAAGATCTCGTTGGCGGAAGCGTCTCCTTCTACGACTCTCCCGTGCGTCTGGTGAAGGAGCCATAAGCTGATGCGGCTGGACTTTTCGTTTTTTGTTTTTCGTTTTTCCTTTTTCGTTTCGTTGTTGCCGTTTTCCCCGCGTAGCCTTCCCCCCTCGTGAAAAGTCTCTTCCGCGGTCTCAATCGCAATGTCTTCGCCCTCGGCGCCACGAGTTTCTTCACGGACTTCGCCTCGGAAATGGTCTTTCCGCTCATGCCGACGCTCCTCAAGGAGATCGCCGGCGATGAGAAGAAGGCGAAGGCCGCCCTCGGGCTCGTCGAAGGCACCGCCGATTCCCTCGCAGCGCTTCTGCGCATCGTCAGCGGCTGGCTGTCGGATCGGGTGGGGAAGCGCAAGCCGCTGGTGTTCTGGGGGTACGCGCTTTCCGCCGCGGTGCGGCCGCTGTACTGGGCGGCGACGGCGGTCGGGCACGTGCTGGCGATCCGCGTGGCGGACCGGATCGGCAAGGGGACGCGGCTGGCGGCGCGCGACGCGCTCATCGCGGATTCGTGCCAGCCCGAAGTGCGGGGCGCCGCGTTCGGGCTGCAGAACGGGATGGACAATCTCGGGGCGGCGATCGGGCCGCTGGTCGCCACGGCTCTCATTGTCGGCGGGCTCTCGCTTCGCGGCGTGTTCCTGTGGACCGCGGTCCCCGGCGCGCTGGTCCTGCTCACGATCGCCTTCTTCGTCCGGGACGTCCCGCGCAAGGACGGCCCGCCGGCGAAACTGAATCTCTCGCTCGCGCCGTTCACCGGTCGATTCCGGTGGTTCGTGGCGACGGTGTTCGTCTTCACGCTCGCCAACTCGACGGATGCGTTCCTCGTGATGCGCATGACGGAGGTCGGGATCCCGCTCAAATGGGTCCCGATCGTCTGGGCGGGATTCAGCGCGCTCAGGGCCCTCGTCGCTCTCCCCGGCGGCGCCCTGTCGGACCGCTTCCCGCGCCCCTGGGTCGTCCTCGCGGGATGGCTGATCTACGCGGCGACCTACGCGGGATTCGCGTTCACGTCGACGGTGCTTCCGTTCCTCGGGCTTCTCGCCGCCTACTCGACTTTCAGCGCGCTCGCGACCAGCAACCTGCGCGCGATCGTCAGCGACCAGGTCCCCGCGCATCTCCGCGGCACCGCCTTCGGCATCTTCTACTTCGCCATCGGCATCGCGGCGCTTCCCGCGAGCGTCGCCTTCGGCGCCGTCAACGCCCGTTGGGGCGCCCCCGCGGCGTTCCTGATGGACGCGGCGATCGCGCTGGTCGCCTGCCTGATGCTGCTCGGGGTTCCGAGAGCGGTTCCGGCGAAGGTCTGAACCGCTTACTTCACGGAGTGCTCTTCCTTCAGCGACTCCGCCAGCCGGGAGTATAAGTCGGCCACCCACGGATCTGCCGCCGCGGGTTTTGGCAGCTTCCCGCCGCGCATGTCGAAGGGCGCGATCCAGATTTCCCGGCCGCTTCCAGGCACCTGGGCGATGAGGCCGAAGATCTCCTCGATGGCGCCGTCGCCGAGCGCGAGAGAACCGGCCGAGCTCTCGCCGCCCTGCACGAAGATGTCGCCGCCCATGCCGAGGCGGTCGACGGTGCGATGGGCCGTGTCCTCGGCGTTGGGGTAGTCGATCTTGATCGAGAGGTGATGCCGGCTGTTCGGGTCAAGCGTCGCAAGGCGGTAGAAGCCCTCGGGCACCTGCCCGTCCCCGTCTTTCCGCTTCGGCCCCGGCCCGCCGCTCGCCGCGAGAATGTCAAAGGCCCCGGCCAGCGTGAACGCGCCGCGCTTCCCGGCCACCCATACTTCCAGCCGCCGCTCCCGCTTGAACGCCACCAGCCTCGCCCGCTGCGGCGGCCACGCAATCCCCGCTTCACGACACGCCGGCCCGAACACCCGCTGGGCCGCCGGACCGAACTCCGCGATGGAACCCCCGACGGTGCGCGGCTCCGCGAGCCCCATCGTCATGAGCGTCACGCGCGCGTACCCCGGGTATTTCCAGCCGGTCGCGCCCGCGAGGGCGAGAAGCGATGCTCCGGCGATGGCGGCGGAACGGCGCAGTCGCATGGCGATCCTGCCGACCGGGAGGTGAGAGGCAATCCTCACTTCTTATGTCGGCGGATTCCCGCGCGGGCTGAAGCGCGTCCGCTTCAGCGCCAGCGGGGGCCGGCGCCGACGATCTCGAGGCGGCCGCCGGGCAGGGTCGGCCTGGCCACGAAGAGCGACTCGCCGGCCGGCGTGAGGCGCAGGGACGTCACGTCGGCGCCCTCGACGACGGCGAGCGGATCGACGGCGTATTCCCGCATCGAACCGCTGCGGTTCGTATCGACGGCCCAGGCCTGGACACCAGCGGCGAGGGAGTTGCCGGTGACGGCGATCCAGGATCCGTTGGAAGCGATGGCCGTCTCGTCGAGCGACCTGGTTTCGAGGACTGGCGTCACCGTGCCGTCCTCGCCGTTCCAGAGACACACTTCGGCCTTTTCTTTCAACATCCGCACGAACGCGAGCCGGTCCTCGTGCCCGGGAGGCAGCCTCTTCTTGTCCTCGACGGGAAGCGCCCCCGACGACGAGAGTCCGCGGATCGAGCCGTCGTGGAGCGACCAGATCGGGAGGAGCATGGCGATTTCGAAGTCCGCGCAGTCGATCCGGTCTGCCGGGCCCGCGGGCTTGCCGGGTTGCTCGGGCGCCGGCCCGGTGAGGATGTAGGCGCGCTTTCCGTCGCCGGAAATCGCGGGAGTGCCGATGAAAACCCGGCCCTCCTTCGCGGGAAGCTCGACGACCTTTCCGGACTCCGCTTCGATCCCGACCATCAGCTCGCCCCGCACGAAGGCCAGCCGCGTGCTGTTTGCGGAAAACACCGCTTCGCCCGAAGGGACGCCGCCGAGTTCGCGTTCCCCGAGATGCAAGACGCTTTTCGCCGTCCACGCGACGCGCTTTCCGTCCGGGGAAAGCCACCAGGCGTCGGGGGCGGCGGGAAACGTAAAGAGGTCGGACGGCTCGCCGCCGTCGAGCGCGTGAAGCCGGAGCTTGAGCCCTTTCCGCGCCGCGAACTTCTCGCCGACGATTCCGAAGCGTCCGTCTTCCGGCGCGACGTCGGTCCGGTTGAGATTCATCGGTCGCGCGCAGCGGTCGGCGAAGGCGGAAGCGGCGAGCAGGGCAAGGACGGCGGTGGGGTGGCGCATCGGCATTGGACGCTGGGGGAGGCGGGAAGTTCCTACTTCGGCGTAACGCGGACGACCTTCCTGTTCGTGTTGTCGGCCGAATGCGCGACGAGCCAGAAGTCGCCCGCGGCCGCGACGGCCACGTCGACGTCGTCCTCGGGCAGTTCGCCGACCCGGTCGCGTGGGATGCCGCGCTTTGTCCCGCCGCGGACGGCTCCGATGAGCCACGCCTCGACCCGCCCGGCGGGCCTCATTTCGCGATGGGGAGGAAGCGGACGCAGACGGGACTGCCGACCTGGACCACGTTGCCGGTCGCGGTCAGCTTGCCCGTGGCGGCGTCGCGCTTGAAGATCAAAATCGTTCCCGAACCCTGGTTAGCGGCCAGGAGCAAGGCGCCGTTCGGGTCGATCGCGAAGTTGCGGGGGGTCTTGCCCTGCGTGGGCTCGTGGCCGACGGCCGTGAGCTTTCCGGTGGCGGCGTCGGCGGCGAAGATCGCGATCGTGTCGTGGCCGCGGTTCGAGCCGTAGACGAATTTTCCGTCCGGGGAGCAGACGATCTCGGCGGTCGAGTGGCCGCGCTCCTTCTCGACGGGGAGCGTGGTGATCGAGTGGATTTCGGCGAGCGAGCCCTTCGCCGCGTCGTACGCGAAAGCCGTGATGGTCATCGCCATCTCGTTGATGACGTACGCGAACTTGCCGGACGGGTGAAAGGCGAAATGGCGGGGGCCGCTTCCCGGAGCGACGACGCCCGCGGGCGGGTCGTTCGGGGTGAGGAGGCCTTTCGCGGCGTCGAACTTGTAGATCAGGACCTTGTCGAGACCCAGGTCGGCGGCGAAGGCGAAGCGGTTCCCGGCGTCGAGGTTGATGGAGTGGGCGTGAGGGGCGCTCTGCCGGCCCGTGTCGACGCTGGAGCCCGCGTGCTTGATGGCCGAGCTCGCCGGTGCGAGCGAGCCGTCCGGCTGGATGGGCAGGCAGGCGATGCTGCCTCCACCGTAGTTGGCGACGAGGACGTTCTTGCCGGCTTTGTCGACGACGAGGTGGCAGGGACCCGCGCCCTCCGAGGATTGCTCGTTGAGCTGGGTCAGGTTGCCCTCGGCGCCGATCGCGAAGGCGGTGACGGCGCCGGACTTCTTCCCCTTCCCGCCGATCTCGCCCACGCTGTAGAGGAACTTGCCGTTCGGGTGGATGGCGAGGAAGGAGGGGTTTGTCACTTTGGCGGCCACCACCGGGGCGGAAGCGGCGCCCGTGGAGAGATCGAGCTCGAACCGGTAGATGCCCTCGCTCCCGGGGCCGGTAAAGGTGCCGACGTAGACTGCGACCTTGCCGGCGTGGACCGGCTCTTCGGCGCGGGCGGGGGCGAGCGCGGCAAGGGCCGCGATCGAAACGCACGCCAGGCGCATCTTCAACATGGAAAGCTCCCGCTCAGAGTGGAACGAGGGTGATCCTCCGAAGATTACCCCCGAACGCCCAGCAATCGCTGCGTCGATCCTGCACGGCGCGAGGCGGGCCGACGCAGCCTGACCCGCAGGGCTTTCGCTCAGGCTCTGAGTATCATGCCCGCCGATGACAGGCCCTTCCGATCTCATCCCCGGTCTCCTCGCCCTCCAGATGGGCCTCCTGCCCCGCGCACTCTTCCTTGAATGCGCCATGACGTGGCTGAACGAGCTCGACGTGGAAGCGATCGTGCCGCAGCAGCCCGCGCGCGGGTTTGAGACTCTTCTTAAGGAAGTCCTTCCGCCAGAGGTGCTGGAGCAGGTGAAGGCGGCGGCGGAGGCGCTGGGGGCGAGGGAGTTGCCGCGCGTGGATTCGGCGGTGCGGGCGGAGATTCTGGAGTTGAAGCCGCGGTCGGAAGTGCGCGAGTGGTTGCTGAAGCTGCCGACGGCCGGGGCGCCGGCGCAGACGCCGGCATTTGAGCCGAAATCGCGAGAGCGGCGGTATGTGATCGGGGCGGAGATCGCGCGCGGGGGGCTGGGGCGCGTGGTTGAGGCGCGCGACGGAAATCTGGGGCGGGAAGTGGCGATCAAGCTGGTGCTGGACGGCCTTGACCAGGAGCTATCGCGGCGGTTCGTGCGGGAGGCCCAGCTCGCAGCGCGGCTGGATCATCCGCACATCGTGCCGGTGTACGACTTCGACGAGATGAAGGCGCCAGGAGGAGGGAAGGGTCTTTTCCTGTGCATGAAAAGGATCCGTGGGCGGAATCTGGGGGTGCTGCTGGCGGGGATCACGCCGGAGGAGGCGCGGGACGCGGGGCGGTATTCGCGGGGTCGGCTACTGAAGATTTTCCAGGACATCTGCCTGGGGATCGCTTTTGCGCATTCCAAGGGGGTGATACACCGGGACCTGAAGCCTGCCAACGTGATGATCGGCGAGTACGGAGAGACGCTGATCGTGGACTGGGGAGTAGCGAAGGAACGGTGGACGGACGACGAAGTGCCCGCGGTCGACAAGGGCGCCAGCCTCCCGGGGCACCCGCAGACGCCCGAGCTGACGATGGAAGGGCAGGTGGTCGGCACACCGGCCTACATGGCGCCGGAGCAGGCTGCCGGTCACCTTGACGAAGTCGACGAGCGCAGCGACGTCTACGCGCTGGGCGGGATCCTCTACGAAATCCTTACGCGTCGCCCGCCGTTCGAGGGCGCCACCCAGAGAGAAGTTCTCGATCGCGTGAAAGCCGGCCGCATCGAGTCCCCCTCCGTCCGCGTCAGCAGCCTCACGGCCCGAGACGCCTCCGAATCGATGTCACTGCCTCGCGTCCCGCTCGAGCCGGTGTCCCCCGAACTCGACGCCATCTGCCTTAAGGCGCTGGCGTTCCGGCGCGAAGAGCGTTACCCCACGGCCATGGCTCTTCACGACGAAATCCAGCTCTTCCTCGAAGGCGTGAAGGAGCGCGAGCGCAAACAAAAGGAAGCTCGCGAGCGCGTCGAGGCGGGGCGGCGGTGGTTCGCGCGGTACCGTGGACTGCGCGGGGAGATCGAGGCGCAAGACAAGGCGGTGAAGGAATGGGGCGAGAAGATCAAGCCGCACCAGTCGCCGGAGGAGAAGCGGCCGCTGTGGGACGCGGAGGCACGGCTGCGGGCGCTTCGGGAAGAGCGGATCGGGGCGTTCTCGAAGGCGTCGGCGGAGTTCGGGCAGGCGCTGGCGGTGGACTCGGCGTCGGTCGAGGCGTCAGACGGAAAGTGCGACCTGTTCTTCGACCGGTTCCTGGAGGCGGAGGGGAAGCGGGACCGTGAGGAGGTGCTGCTCAACCGGAACATGCTGGCGACCTGCGACAGGGAGGGGAAGTACGCCGCGCGGCTCGACGCGCCGGGAAAGCTGACGCTGGCGGCGTTCGCGTACGCGTGCGACTGCCTGCGACCGGTCCGGCATCCGGAGTGGCGCGTGCAGATCGCGGAGACGACGACGATTCCCTGGCGCGACGGCCTGCCGCGGCCGGACGTGCCGCTTGCGGACAAGGACCGCCCGGTCCCGGCCGTCGCGACGTTTCCGGAGGGCGTGCGGTGGGGCCACCGGGGCGATTGCGTCCGACGCGAAGTGTCCGGGGTCGAAGTCTCGATCGCAAAGTACGAGGAGCGGGACAAGCGGCTGGTGCCGGGGCCCGGGCGCGTTCTTGGCCGGACGCCCCTGCTGGACGCCGTCGTTCCGCGAGGCTCGTGGCTGTGCGTCCTCAGGCACCCCGACTTCGCCGCGGTGCGCCTGCCGGTCCGGATCGACCGTGACGGCGCCTGGACGCAGCAGGTGAACCTGTATCGCCCGGACGAAATCCCGTCCGGATTTTGCCAGGTCCCCGGCGGGCCGTTTGTCTTCGGAGGCCCTTGGGCGGGCGGCGTCGAGGCGGAGATGAACACGACGGAGGATTTCTTCGTCGCGCGTTTCGCGACGACATGCGCCGAATATCTGGAGTTCCTGAACGACCTCTCCGTGCAGGGGCACGCCGACGAGGCCCGCAAGCGCCAGCCGCGCGAAGGGGACAAGAAGTGGTGGATCGAGGAGGGCGGGCGGTTCCGTCTGCCGACGGCCGCGGAAGATCCGAAGATGGCCTGGGATCCGCGCTGGCCCGTGTTTTCCATCAACTGGTTCGACGCGGTGGCGTACTGCGCGTGGAAGTCGAACGGGGACGGACGGATCTACGGGCTGATGCACGAGGAGGAATACGAAAAGGCCGCGCGGGGCGTGGACGGGAGGGTCTTCTCGTTCGGCGACGAATACGACGGGAGTTACTCGCACACGAATAATTCGATTCCGGAGAAGATCAGTCCGATGCCTGTGGAGTCGTTTCCGGCTGACGAGTCGCCCTGCGGAATTCGAGGCCTCTCAGGGGGAGTTGAGACGTGGTGCTCAAATGCGGCCGAAGTCCCATTTCGGGATTGGCGCTGCCTCCGTGGCGGGGCGTGGAGCTACACTTCCTACGACTCGCGTGCGGGCACCCGGCGAGGGGATCAACCCACCAACGTGCTCTCCATCATCGGCTTGCGTCTGGCCATTCGGCCGTCGCGCGGATGACCTTTTCTTTGTCCGTCAAGGAAAGTCCCGCCGGGCCGGCTGCGACCCAGGCGAGCAAGCCGCAGAGCGAAAATCCGAGCGCGTTCAGGAGCCCGTGAATGGAGGCCATCTTCGGGATCGAGTACTTCGGCGGCACGATGCCCCGCGCGATGCCCGCCGCGTAGTGTCCCGCGTAGTGCATCGACCAGATCCCCGAAAGAAGCGCGAGGCCGAGCAGCACACGGGCGGGCCAGCCGCGGAGACGGGGGACGATGGCGAAGAGCGCGAAGATGCAGAAGCCTCCGAGCGAGAAGGCGAGGATGAGCGCCGCGACGGCTTCGAACTTCGTGCGCGAAGCGATGCCGGCCGCGAGAAGCGGGACGCCGAGCACGACGCCGGCGGCCAGCGCGAGGTAGAGGGGAAAGGACTTCGATTTCCACTCCCGCAGCCGCCGTCCCGTGAGGCCGACGATGACGGTCGCCGCGAGCCCGGCGAAATGAAAGTGAACCGCCGTGAGCAGCACGAACGGTTCCCTGAACCCCATCGGCTCCATCCCGGCGCGGGACGCCAGCAGCCACGCCGCGCCGACCGGGAGCATCGCGAGTCCCGCGTCTATGGCGAGTTCCTCGGGGAGCGTGAAGCGGTGTTCGAGAAACCTCCCTAGACCGGTCGCGGCGGCGCAGACGCTCATCAACGCCCACGGCAGCGCCAGCGCGGCGGCGGCCGGGCCGGGAGCGAGGAAGAACGACCCCAGAACCGCCGCGGCTCCCGCAGGCTGAAGCCACGCCGCCAGTTTCCATGCGGCGCTTCCTCGATTTCCCGCAGGCACGCTCAGCAGAAGCGCCAGCGGCGTGGTCACGAGCGGCGCCAGCAGGAACGCGCCCGTGATGTTGAGCTGTACGCCCCAGTCCAGCCCCAGCGTTGTCCACCGGGCGTGCACCGCGACGCTCAGCGCGCACCAGACCGCAAACCCCGCGGCGGCGCTCCAGCCCAGCACTCGTTCCGGGGCAGGCTTCATCGGCGCGAGAGAATCGCAGGCGCGGCGGACCCCCGCAACTCCAATCAGGTTTTCGCCGCTTCCGCCCGGTGCCACGCCGCCCGCGCGGCCGTCGCTGGCCCGGCGAGCG
>WSZJ01000028.1 GCA_009773755.1 Planctomycetota bacterium
TGAATCCCCCGACAAGGCGCCCGTCGCCTCCGGCCGTCGCTGGTGGCTGTACGTTCCGCTCGGCTGCGCCGGATTTGCGATCGTCATGTTCCTGCTCGGATGGGCCGTCATCTCGGGACGCGCGCGGTCGCGCTGGAAGGAGTTCGGCCCGCGGCATGCGCAGCTCAAGGCGCGCGTGCAGGGGCGCGACGGCGCGCGCGAGCCCCTCGAGGGCCCCGTCCTCCAGGGGAACGCGTTTCCCGGGTACGTCGCCGCCTCCGCCGCGCTCGGGAAAATGACGGGAGACGGCAAGAAGGCGATCGACGAGCTGCTCGCCGGCCGCGGTAATCCCGAGGAGAAGGCGAAAGGCTTCGCGGCCCTGGACGCTCACGCCGGCGATCTTGAAGCGCTCCGGAAGGCCACGCACCTGTCCTCCTACCAGGACAGCCTGAACTGGGACGCCGGATGGGCCGCTACCCTGGATTGGATCGCTCCCTTCCGTTTCTCGGCCCGCGTCCTCGAGGCTTCCGCACGGCGCCGGCGCGAGGCCGGCGACCTCGACGGCGCGATCGACGATGTCGCGGCACTTGCGCAGATCGGCGTCGACACCGCTTCATCCGGCCCCGCGATCTGTTATCTCGTGGGCGTCGCGGTGCTGCGGATGGCCACGACGCAGGGCGGCGCGCTCGCCGCAGAGCCTTCGCTGACCACGGCCCAGGCCGCACGACTTGCGCGGCTCTGCGAACGGGCAGAAGCGGCGCTTCGCCCCCTCGAGGAGATCCTCGAGTCGGAACACCTGATGATCAACGAGACTCTCGCGGCGATTGCGGAAGGGCGGGAGAGCATGGACGGGCTGGGGTTCCCGGCGGCGACCCGCTTCCTCGCGTGGCGGCACGGGTTTTCCTGGCGCGTCGTTGCGGCCGACGTCGACGAGGCCTTCGCGCGCATCAGTGCGCAGGGGCGCGAGATGTCCGCGCGGCGTTGGCACGAGGCCAAGGACGCGTACGACAGGACCGAAAAGGAATGGCGGAAGGACACGTTTCTTTCGCTGCTCTACACGGCGAACTCCTCGATCGACCGCTCCGGCCGCTCCATCCGTGCCCGCCTCCGCATGGTCCGCGCCGTCGCCCACGAAGGCGCAACCGGAGCCCCGCTCGCTCCCGTCCCCGAAGATCCGTTCACGCTCGCGCCGCTTCACCGCCGAGACTCCCCGGAATCCACGCTGTGGTGGTCCGAGTGGACCGACGGCGACCAGGGCGGCACAGGGAAGTTCGAGGAGGATCCCCAGAGCGGCGGCGACATTCCGCTGGAGTGGAGAAAGGTGAAGTGACATGGCCGAAGAACGGGAGCCGGAAGACACGCGGGTGAGGACGAAGCGGCGCCGCTGGTGGATCTGGCTGCCGGCGTGGTGCTTCGGACTGCTTCTGCTCACGGGGCTCGTGTGGTGGGCGGTCGCGGGCGGGATGGGGCGCGCGCGCTGGAAGGCACTCCAGGCGAAGCACACCGAGCTGCGGACGAAGGTGCTCTCGGCATCGCCGGCGCGCCGGCCGCTCGAGGGTGAGGCCGTGCCGGGAAACGCCTGGAAGCACTACGAGGACGCGGCGGCGGCGTACGAGAAGCTGTCGATGAAAGAGAAGGACCAGTTGATGGCGGCAACCTATTCGAAGGCGAAGCCCGAGCAGTTCGCGCTCGCGTTCGCAGTTCTCGAGACCCATCCGGAAATCTTTGCAGCGGTGCGAGAAGGCGCGAAATGCGACACGTTTGACCCGCCCTACCAGTGGGAGCTCGGGGCGGACATGCCGCTCGATTGGCTGCCGCACCGCCGACTGCTTTCCCGGCTCCTGGTGATTGAAACGCGACGCCGGCGAAGCGAGGGCGACCTCGACGCCGCGCTCGACTGCGTCGCGCTGGGATTCCAGGTCGGCGCCGACTGCGGCAGTTCCGGCGTCTTCATCTGCTGGCTCGTCGGCGTCGCCGCCCGTGGAATCGTCATGGCGCAAGCGGGCCCGATCGCATCGGACCCCGCGCTCACCGCGGCCCAGGCCGGGCGTCTCGAGAAGCTGATGGAGAGGCTGGAAGACGAACTTCTCCCGCTTCACCTCTCCATGCAGGCCGACCGCCTTTCCATGCAATTCACGATTCTGCGGAACGAGGGAGGGTCGATCGCCGCATTTCAGGCGGGAACCACCGCTACCAGCGGCCTCGCGGGCCTCAAGACAAGGCATGAGCTCACCTGGCGGCACGGCTACTCGTGGCGCCTCGCCCACAAGAATTTCTTCGCCTCGGTCCAGTCCGATCCGATTCTCGACATGCTCCTGTTCGAGCCCGCCGGGTGCGACGACAGCGGTCGCTCCGGGCTTGCGCGCATCCGGCTCATCCGCGCCCTGTGCCACGAGCGCAGGACCGGCGCGCCGGAAAATCCGCTTCCGCTCGACCCGCACACCCGGTTGCCGCTTCATCGCCGCGTCGACCCGGACAAAACTGTTTATTGGGCCGAAGGCGCGGATGGCGACCAGGGAGGCAAAGGGGAATTCGACCCGAACTCCTCGAACTCGGGCGACATCGTGCTCGAGTGGAAAAAGTAGGTTCGGTCTACCGACCGCTCTTCGCCATCAGATCGATCGCCGACTGCACGAGAGCGAAGAGCCGGTTTTCCTGCACGGGGTCTTTCGTGTCGTTCCAGCCGAACGACGCCGCGAACCACGCGCCGTCGTCGCGCTTCAGGAGATACGTCAGATTCAGCACCCCGGGCTCGGAACCGCCCTCGAAACCGCAGTAGGGCCAGACATCCTTGCGGATGTCGAGCCCGCGGTTGACCGCGAGAACGCCGAGCGCGGCCTCGTCGTTCTGCTTGCGAAACCAGTCCATCGCTTTGCAGAGGTCGGCGCCGGAAGCGAACCACTCGATCTTTGAGATCGCGCCGGGCTTGGCCCACATGGCGACTTTCGAGCGTTCGAACGCCTTGATTTCCCTGTCCAGCATGGCGCGCCGGCCGGCTTCGTCGGCCTTCAGATACGCCTTGCGGAGGTCTTTGCTCGACCGGAGTTTGAAGAGTTCGCAGGTGGAGAGGAACGGGCGCGACTTCGCGGCGTCGGCGTTCCCCATCGCGTCCATCGCTTTCTCCACCTTCTCCCGACCCGCTGCAAACAGAAGGTGATCGGCCGCGGTGTTGTCGCTGATCGAAATCATCTCCACCGCGAGCGTGTGCAGCGTCACCGGCGCGTTCGCCGGCCAGTTCTGCATCACGCCGGACGGGAGACTCTTCCACGCTTCCTTCAGCGTCACGACCTCATCCCACTTGCGCTTGTCTTCGACCAGCGCGCCGAGCACGTAAAGCTTGAAGGCGCTTCCGATCGCAAGCTGCCGGTCAGGCTCGAGTTCCGCGATGGTCTTCGGCGCGTCGCCGAGGCGCACCGCCTTGAAGGACATTTTCCCGGGGAATTGTTTCAGGGCCGCGACGACGTCCTCCATCGTCTCCATCGGGACGCGCGCCGGACCGAGGAACAGGCCTGTGATCCGGTAAGGCTCCTCGGCCTCGATGTTCAGAGTGACGGTGACTACGGAGCGGTCGCTCAACGCGAAATCGAAGCGGCCGGAGGACTCGCCGTCGCGGTCGAGCGGGCGGACTTCGACGACTTTGCCGTGGTCCTTGAAGCCCTGGACGAACAGGTCGTGGATCTGCTTTGAGGGCACGGCTTCGAGGAATTCTTCGGAGAAGAGTTCCTCGTAGTCCTGAGGGTCCTCGCAGACGAGGGCGGCGACTTTCTTCGCGACTTCGTCGAGAGCGCCGTCGAGAGGAGGGCAGGCCAGGAGAGTGGTGATGAGTAGCGTGAGCATCGCGGCTCCGGGAATGGGGGAGGTGGTGATGAAGGGACTGATAGAGAATATGAAATGTGGGAGGTTGCTCCGGGTTTTCCGCGGGTCCTGGGCGCCGGACCGTCAGTACTATTCTCTTTTATTCTCGTTATTCGCGACCCGTCTTTGTTTTCGCAGGTTGCGCATGGCAGAGCAGAGGTAACAAAGACTGGTCGCGAATAAAGGAGAATAGAAACTAATACGGACAAGTGTATAACCGGAACATGAAACCAGCGCGGATTCTGAATGTTGCCGTCACGGCCGGCCTGCTTCTCGGCGCCTGCTTCGCTTCGCCGGGTTGCGCCGTTCCCTCCGAGACCTGCTCGATCAAGACTTCGGACGGCCACGAGCGCGATTACCGGCTCTTTGTCCCGGACAATCTCCCCTCAGGCCCCCGCCCTCTCGTCGTCGTCCTCCATGGCGGCGGCGGCGCAGGCCGCGGAATGGAACGCTTCAGCGGCTTCGACGAGCTCGCCGGGAAGGAAGGATTTCTGGTCGCTTACCCCGACGGCCACAACCGGAACTGGAACGACGGCCGCTCGAGCCAGGCGCTCGACGAGCAGCGCGAGGGAGTCGACGACGGCGCGTTCATCGCGGCGATGATCGACGAAATTGCCGCGCGGCAGGCGGTGGACCCGAAGCGCATCTACGTGACCGGCGTCTCGAACGGCGGGTTCATGTCGCACACCCTCGGGAATCGCTTCCCCGACAGATTCGCCGCGATCGCGCCGGTCATCGGCGGAGTTTCGCCGCTCGTGGAGAAGAACTTCGGCCGCGGCGCCGTGGCCGTGCTCATCATCCAGGGAACGGAGGATCCGCTTGTGCCCTACGGCGGCGGAAGTGTCGCCAAGGACCGTGGCGAGCTGATCGACACCGTCGCCGCGGCGAAGCTCTGGGCGGCTCGCAACGGCTGCACCGCCGACTCCGGCGACGCCGACATGCCCGACAAGGACTCCGACGACGGGTGCAAGCCGAAGCGGCGCGTGTGGAGCGGCGGGGAAGCGCCGGTGGAACTGCGCACGGTAGTCGGGATGGGGCACACGTGGCCCGGAGGCAGTCAGTATCTGCCGACGGCGTGGATCGGGCCGGTTTGCGAGGATTTTGACGCGACGAAGGACATCTGGGAGTTCTTCAAGGCGAATCCGAAGCGTTGATCAACTGCGAGGCGTTATCCGCAGCTTCTCACCCTCGATCCCGACGTCGTACCGCTTGAGGGGCGCTTTCGCGGGAGGCTTCTCGACGGCGCCGTCGACGAAGAAGCGAGACCCGTGCTCTTCGCACCAGATGTCATTGCGGTCCTTGTCGTAGAAGAGCTGTCCTCGTTTGTGCGTGCAGCGCCCTTCGGTTGCGTGGAGGCCGACCTGGTCTTTCCAGATCAGAACGATCGCGCCGCTCGCGAGCGTTACCCTCGCCTGGTCGCCCGGTGCGCGGATCGCCGCAGGAGTTTCTACGAGCTCGCCCGGTGGTTTCTCCGTTCCGCCGCCCGCCGGCTGATCAGACGGCGGATTGGCGGGCTCCTGCGTTTTCTCTTCGCTGCTGCAACCGCACAGGAAGCAGGAGGCGGTGAGTCCAGCGACGAACTCGCGGCGGGACAGGTCCATTCGCGGCCTCCTCGGGTGTGAAACATCAAGATATCACTGTTACCGCGTTTCAGCGTTCGCGGTCTCCGTTATCGGTTCCCCGCCTGTCGCAGCCTGGAAGCCATCATTCGCGCCGCCCTTTCGGGGTCGTCTGCAGCCGCCAGCGCAGTCCCCACGGCAACGCGAGTTGCGCCCGCGCGAATGACCTGCTGCAGGTTCTTCTCCGTGATTCCACCGATCGCGAAGAACGGCATTCCGCGCTTCACTGCCCGCCTGACAGATTCCAGACCCGCGGGCTTGAGCCCCGGCTTCTGCAGCGAGACGAAGACCGGCCCCGCCGAGACATAGTCCGCGCCCGCGACCGGGTCGCGCGAAGAGTGAACCGTGACGCCGAGGATGCGCGCGGGGCCGATGAGGGCGCGGGCGTCGGCGATCGACAGGTCGTCTTCGCCGACATGCACTCCGTCGGCATCGCAGAGCGGGACGAGACCGACGCGATCGTTGAGGATGAGGACCGGCGCAATTTTGCGGAGGGCCCGGGCGCGCTTCAGGAATTCGCGGTCGCCCAGCGCCTTCTCGCGAAGCTGGATCGCGTCCACGCCGCCTTTCACCAGGCGTCTCGCTGTTTCCAGCCAGGGACGACGGCAGAGCGCTTCGGTCAGAAGCGCCATCAGCCGGACGCCGGCCAGGCGGCGAGCGGGACCGTGGAGCGCGGCCTGCTGGGCCTCGTAGGCGTCGAATCGGAGTCGGGCTGCTTCGCGGGCGATCGGCGGGCGCACGGCCTTGAGGTGCTCTTCGAGGGAACGAAGCGCTTCTTGCAGCCTGCGAGCATTCGCCGCCGCGATTTCGTTCGGATTCCGGGCGGGCGCAGCCTGATCGCGGGCGCCTGGATCTGCCGCGACGTGGCGAGACCTGGAAAGTGGACCCAGGCGGGCTTCGAGTGTTCCGACGGAACGGCGCAAGAGCTGCCACTTTTTCGATAGTGCGGGATCATGGAGAAGGAATCGGGCCTGGTCCTCGAGGACGCGCGCCGCCTCGCGGGCGCGGTTGAAATTCGCATCGAGGAGGGCCAGCAGAGAAGAGGGGGGCATGAGGGGGGCGAATCGTAACGCGAGAGCTTGTGGAAGGGAAGTCGCAGGGGGACCTGCGAAAGGCAGGAGGTCGCGTGTAAAACAAGCCTCCTTTCCGTGCAAAAGAGTACGTTTGTAAATTCCCTTGTGCGAACTGGCGCAAAACACGCCAATCAGGCCACTTCCAGCGGGCACAGCCCTTGCTTTTAGCCTCTCAGCACCGAAACCGGAGACCCGACATGCGCCTCGTCACTTCCTGGCTTGCCGTTGCCATTTTCTCGCTTCCCGCGTTCGCCGAAGACGCCAAGCTTCCGGGCGATCCCAAGAAAGAGGAGAAGAAGGAAGTCAAGAAGGAGGCAGAGAAGCTGCTTTCGCCCGAATTCGACGAGGCGCCGCTTGCCGACCTGCTCTCGTGGCTCTCGCGCGAAGTCGGGTTCGAGTACGACCTGACCAAGGCGGCGCAGAAGCTGTCGAAGCGGGGGTTAGAGAAGGTCAAGGTGATCGCGAAGGACAAGACGGCGCGCGAGATTCTCGACATGGCGCTGGCGCAGCTTCACCTGTCGTGGGCGGAGAAAGTTACGGGGCAGATCAAGATCATGTCGAGCGACGAGTATGTGAAGGACGCGGTGCTGGAGCTGTACGACGTGCGCGAGATCCTGAACAAGATCACGGATTTCGCGGGGCCTGACAGCTCGCTGGTGAAGAAGGGTGACGAAAAGAAGGCTGACGGGTCGTCCCCCGGCGGGCATGCGTTCGAAGATCCGCCGGACGAAGAGAAGGAGAAGGAGCGGCCGAAGAAGCCGATTGAGGATCCGGACAAGCTGAAGCAACTTCTGAAAAACGGATCGGGCGGCGACGAGGCGTGGGGGGAGGGCACGAGCATGGATCTGGTCAACGGCATCCTGTACGTAAAGGCGCCGTGGAAGCTGCAGAACAAGGTCCGTACGCTTCTGAACCAGTTCCGGCAGTTCAAGTAGTCCTCACGGCGTTCGCGGCGAGTGCCGCGAGCGCATCCCACAGACCCGGGGGGGCCTTGGAGGCACCGGTCATGAGCTGGAAAATGGCAGTGATGTTTCTTGCAGGGGCGCTGTTTGCGCCCTCCTGGGCGGACGACGCCGACGACACCAAGGCGAAGATCCTGAACAGGCTGGAGAACACGAAGATCAGCCTGGATTTCAAGGACACGAACCTGGATGAAGTAATCGACTTCCTGCACGAAGTGACGAACATCAACTTCGTCTTGTCGAAGGACGTGCGCGAGAAGTGCAAGAACGGCGAGCTGAAGGTGGACGTGAAGCTCTCGGACATGCCGCTCAAGTCCGCGCTCAAGCTCATGCTGGAAATGCACGACCTGACGGTCGTATTCCGCAGCGGCGTGCTGCTGGTCGAAACGAAGGAAGAACGCGGCGGCGAGGTCGAGATGAAGATGTACGACGTCAAGGACCTGATGATGAAGATCGAGGACTTCCCGGCGCCCGTGATCGAGCTGGAGTCGACGGATGATGCGCCGATCGGGATTTCGATCGGCCCTGACGACGGCGGACATCCCTTCACCTCGGTCGACTCGCTCGTCAACATCATCCGCAACGCGACCGGAGGCGACTCCACGTGGGGGAAGGACGGCGTTTCGGTCGACATTCAGAACGGCCTGCTGATCGTGGTTCACAATCCCGAAGTTCAGAAGGAAGTGCAGCAGCTCATTCTGTCGCTGAGACAGTTCAAATAGCCGGCCGGCACGTGCCGCTTTCCGTCCGTACCTGGATCGAGAGGGCCCTCCCGATCCGGGGACACCGCCTGAGTCAGGATTGCCGTTTGTCCGCCCCCGCCCGAAACCGGTACACTGCCGCGTCACGGGGGGGCCCGTAGGAGAAGGCCGATGATTCGCTGCCTGGCCGTGACCGCCGCCTTGTTCATGGCACTCGCGCTTCCCGTTCGCGCCGACGACGCGGACGACACGAAAGCAGGGATCATGACCAAGCTGGAGACGACGAAAATCTCGCTCGATTTCAAAGACACCAACCTGAGCGAGGTGATCGACTTCCTCCACGAAGTGACCGGAATCAATTTCGTGCTGTCCAAGACCGTGCTGGAAAAGGCGCGGGGCGGCGAGCTGAAAGTAGACATCAAGCTCGAAGACCTGCCGCTTCGCACGGCCCTCAAGCTGCTCCTCGAACTCAACGATCTCGCGCTGGTCTACCGCAAGGGCGTGCTGATGGTCGAGACGAAGGAGGAGCGCGGGTCGGAGCTGGACATGAAGATGTACGACGTGAAGGACCTGCTGATGAAGATCCGCGATTTTCCCGGTCCCAGCCTCGAGCTCTCGTCGGGCGAAGGGGATGCGGGGCCGACGACGGGAATCGTGGAGCCGGACGAAGGCGCCCATCCGTTCGACGACCCGGAGTCGCTGGTGAACATCATCCGGAACGCGACGGGCGGGGACTCGACGTGGGGTAAAGACGGCGTGACGATCGGGATTTCCAACGGGCTGCTCGTGGTCGTGCAGAGCGCCAGCATTCACAGGGAAATTCAGGAGCTGATCGTCGCGTTGCGGCAGTTCAAATAGCAGATTGCCAGGAGTGATCGCCGGGGGCCGGCCACAAGCCGGCCCCCTTTTTCATGGCCCGCGCCGCAGCCCGATCCGCCAGAATTTCTTCGCGCTCTTCCAACTTCCGCGAGACCTCCCCGTAACACCTTTCGACGCCGCCGGAAGCCGCGCGAGCGAGTGCTCGACCGGCGCGCCCTTGACCCGGCCCCACCGGGGCCCTTCGCGAAGGAGATTTCCATGATGTCGATGTTGCGCGTCCTGCCGCTGGCCCTGTGTCTGGCCCTTCCCGTCTTCTCCGACGACGGCAAGAAGGAAGATCCCAAGAAGACGGAGGAGCCGAAGAAGGACGAAGGGAGCAAGACGGAGCCGCAGGACTCCGACGAGGTCAAGAAATCGGTCAGCGAAGGGATCAAGAAGCTCGAGGACAAGAGCTACAACTTCACGGCCCAGATCGACGTTGAGATGGGCGGGAGCCCGATGTTGAACACGGAGATGAAGGGCTCGCACAAGAAGCCGTACACGAAGATGGAGATGGACATGATGGGGCAGGCGATCGAGATCTATACCGACGGGAAGTCGTCGGTGCAGAAGAACCCGCAGTCCGGCGCCTGGGAGAAGACCGACAACCAGATGACGGGGACGATCGACCCGAAGCAGCTGGAGAAACTGATCAAGTCGGCGACCTGGGACAAAAAGGAATTGAAGGTCGGCTCGCACGTCTGTCGCGTCGCGAACGCGAAGGTGGACAAGGCCAAGGTCGCCAAGCTGTTCGCCAAGAGCGGCATGGGCGGGAACGCCAAGATTTCGAAGTCCAGCCTTCGGATCTATCTCGACAAGGAAGACGGCAAGGTCCGCCGGATGAAGCTCTCCATGACGATGTCGATGGACATGGGCGGCGGCGGTGGCGGCGGCGGGATGGAGCTGGGCCTGACGATGGACCAGAAGCTCTCGTACTCGAGCAAGGTCGAAGTGAAGATCCCGGAAGAAGTCAAGAACCTGCTCGAAGGGAAAGTGGACGAGAACGGCGGCAAGGAAAAGGACGAAGAGAAGGACAAAGAAAAGGACGAGGAGAGCGAAGAAGGCGACGAGAAGTAAGACCTGATCCCGAAAAACCGGACCCCCGCTGAAAATCGGGGGTCCTTCTATTGAAGGAGCACTCGATGATTCGCACGATCGGTTCCGCCGTCGCCCTTGCGTTGCTGTTGACAATTCAAGCCTTCGCACAGGGGACGCCGGACTCACAGCCGAAGGATCCCAAGGAGGAAGGCGGGGCGAAGGAGGAAGGCGCCAAGGAAGAAGCCGAGGACCCCGGCGACCCTGCGGCTCTCAAGGCGCTTCAGGACGGCGTCGACATTTCGACGAAGAAAAAGTACACGCTCAAGGGCGGTCTCGACGTCGAAGTCGCCGGCGCTTCCATGTTCGCAATTGAATTGCAGGGCGAGCACGCCGGGAAATGGACGCACTTCAAGACCGAAGTCATGGGGAACGCCGTTGAGATCTACACGGACGGCGAGACGACCCTGTCGCTGAATGCGCAGACGGGCGCCTGGGAGAAGCAGACCGCGGGCGCGGGTGGTGGCGGCGGCGGTGGCGGAGGCGGGCGCGGTGGCCGGGGCGGGCGCGGTGGATTCCGCGGCGGGCTCGGGATGGACCAGGTCGCGAAGGCCGTGAAGACCGCGAAATTCGACGGCGAGGCGAAGGTCGGCTCGCATGTCTGCAAAGTGATCCGCGCGAAGACCGACGCGGAATCGATCCGCAAGCTTCTGGGCGGCGGGAAGATGGGCGGAGGAGAGGTGAAGAAGTCCTCGCTGAAGTTCTACGTCGACAAGGAAGACGGCCGGCTCCGGCGCATGAAGCTGACGATGGATGCGCTGGCGAACATGCAGGGGCAGGGAGGCATGGAGTTGCACATTACTTCGGACTATCGCTACACCTATTCGAAGGGGATCAAGGTGGAGTTGCCGGAAGAGGCGAAGGCGGTGCTCGAGGAGAAGAAGGAAGAGCCGAAGGACGAGAAGAAAGAGGAAGGTGCGGACCCCGAGGCGCCGAAGTCGGGCGAGGGTTCGGGCGACGGGAAGTAGGTATAGCCCCTTCGACTCGACCACTCGCTCAGGGCAAAGACATGCCGTCGTACGCCTGACGCCCTGAAGTTCCAGGTGACCTTCGAAGATTGTGACGACTGAGCTGATGGGCCGGCGACCCCCGCGGTCGCCGGCTCTTTTCGCGTATCATCTGCGCTCCATGAGAGTCCTTTTGATCCTGCTCGCCGCCGGTCTCGCCGGGTGCTCGCCCCCGCCGGCAGAAATCCTCAAGTCTGCGCTCGCGAAAGCGGCCACAACCCCGCATCGATTCGGCGGAAAAGCCACTCGCACGCTCTCGCCGGTCGGGGCTGAATTCCGGCAGGCGGATCCGGTGATCGTAAGCTGGGAAGTCAAAGGCGCCTTCGCGGCGCCGTACGCCTCCGTCGAGCTGACGGGGCTGGCGGGCAAACGCCGCGCCATCGGGCGCGAGGGGTGGTGGTCGGAACCGTACGAGGAAGTGTGGCGGGCCTACCCGCCGCCCTACGAATCGATCGAGTGGCTCGATCCGGCCGGGCTCACCGCCGCTGCGGAATACGGCCCCGACCAGACGGTCGGCGGCGTCGCGTGCCGCAGAGTCCGCGCTTCACATCAGGCCGGCACCATGTCGTTCGACATCGCCAAGGATGGCGGTCGGCTGATGCGCGTGCAGGGCGGGACGACGGACGGGAAGGACGTGTACGAGTTCGACCTGGTATTCGACTGGTCGGAAGGAAAAGTCGAGGTTCCGGACGGCGCCCGGATCCTGTTGGAGGCGCTGGCGGGCGCCAAAGGGTCCGGCGACGACCCCGCGGCAAAGGAAGCGGTGCAGCGGGCCTGGTCCGTGCTGCCGCGCACGACCGCCACCGTGACGACGATCCAGATCGATTTCCTGAACGCGGCTGAGCTGCGGAGGCGAAGCGGCTATCTCGAGCAGGATCCGCCTCTGCGGGCGTGGAACATCGCCGAGAACGGGAAAAACGTCTTCCTCTTTTCGGACGGCGTGAGGAGCGTCGCTTCGGATTCGCCGGACGGGGCTTTGCGAGAGACGCCGACGCTCGCCAAACCGGTTCTCGACGACCTGGACGCGGTCACTATCGTGCGGGCGGCGTTCGCCGGGGAGAGCGATCACCGCGGGACGAAATGCCGGCTCGTCGCCGCGGAAATACTGTCGAGGTCGGCGGAGAAGGGGACGACGCCTTCCGTCAGCTGGTTCTGGATCGGTCCTGACGGGAGGTTGCTCAGGCAGCTGATGGTGGGCAAGGCGACGATGGCGGGGGAGGGCGCGAGGGAGCTGACGACGGTCGCCGATGTGACGCTGCGGCCCGATCCCGCGGACGCTTCGATGAGGCTTCTGAAGCGGGCGCGGGAGATCTTCAAGCGCTAAGCGCGGAGTAGCCGCACGTGGGGCCTCGTGCGAAGATCGGGCGATGCTCGTGGATTCGCACTGTCACCTCGCCTACGACGAATTGCGGAACGACCTCGCGGGCGTTCTTGCGCGCGCCGAAGCGGCCGGAGTCGGACGGTGCGTCGTGATCGGCACCGACGTCGCCTCGAGCCGGCTGGCCTCGGAGATGGCGACGGCCGATCCCCGCCTCTTCGCCGCTGCAGGAATTCATCCGAATGACTGTGAAGGATTTCAGGAATGGGTGGCGCTGGAAGAGCTGTCGCGTCAGCGCCGGGTGGTGGCTCTCGGCGAGACGGGTCTCGACTGGTACCGGACTACCGCGAGCCGTGATGCGCAGCGCGCGGCGTTCGCCCGGACCATGGAAATCGCGAAGGCCGCGGGAAAACCCGTCGTCATCCACTGCCGGGAAGCCTACGACGACACGCTCGACATGATCGCCGCTTCACGCCCCGCCGGCGTCATGCACTGTTTCGCCGGGGACGAAAAGCAGGCGAAGCGCGCGCTGGACCTTGGCTTCTACATTTCGTTCGCCGGGCCGGTGACGTACAAGAAGAGCGAGGCCCTCCGCAGGATCGCCGCGCTGATCCCGCGCGATCGCGTTCTCGTCGAGACGGACGCGCCGTTCCTTCCTCCGGAGCCGCACCGCGGCAAGCGCAACGAGCCGGCGTACGCCCGGCTGACGGCGGAGTGCGTCGCGAAATGCGCCGGCATGGCTTTCGAGGATTTCGCGCGGCAGGAATCGGAGAACGCGAAGCGGCTCTTCGGCTGGAATTCCTGAACCGCGTCGCCGGACCAGCTATGAAGAAGAACGGCGCTCCATTCCGGGGCGCCGCTTCCATTTCTGGAGCCCTCCGATGACGAACCTCAACCTCGCCCGCCTCCTCGAGCGTTTCAACGACGCCGGGCTGGCGCTCTCGGTCAACCGCAAGCAGCGTCGCGGCGTCCGGGGCGACGTGTTCTCGATGTCCGTCGAGCGCGTGGACCGCCGGGAGCGGTTCGTCATGTTCCCGGGCGCGTCGGAGCGTCTCGAGGTGCTGGACATTTCGCCGGTCGTGAAGCAGGCCGTCCTGCTCGTGAAGGAGTCGGAGCGGTCGTTCACGCAGCGCGTCTGGGACCCGGCGCTCAAGGACCACGTCGAGCGCGTGCAGCGGACGCCCGGCGAGACGCGGCGCTACCTGGTCGGGATGGACGAACGGTCGTACTTCATGGCGGAGCTGCCTCGGCCCGTGACGACGGTCAAGGAAGCCCACCGTGCGCTGCGGCCCGGCGAAGTCGTCGACTGGGAGACGCGGCGCGAGAACCGCGGCAAGAAGGCCGTCCGGCAGGGCGAGTGGCTCTTCCTGCCTCTGCCGACGCTGGAAGGGAAGGAGCTGGACAACCGGATTGCGCGTCGTGAAGCGATCCTCCGTGAGAAGGCGCGGATCCCGGGACGTCCGGGAAAGCCGCACGTGGCGTTCCGGCTGGCGGTCGTGCAGGGCGAGAAGGGGCCGTTCGTTTACGCGCAGGGGTCGGTTAACCACGCCGACCACGAGACGCTCCACCTGAACGGCTGGCACCGGGTCGTCGCGAACATGGAAGTCCGCCGGGCGCAGATCGGGACGTGGATTGACTGATTGAAGGGCGCCGTGCCTCCGGAAGGGGGCACGGCGCTTTTCGTGCGGACGCTGCCGAGAAGACGGGGCGGGCGGGCACCAGGGTGCATGGCCGGTATTGCAATAACCTTCGAGGGCGACCCGAAAAGGCAAAGTCAAAACGGCGAAACGCAAAGCGCAACGCCAAAATCCAAGAGGAGAAATAAATGCACGGAAAGCCGCCGCGCGGCAAGCCATTCGACATCTGCGAACCGACGATTCGGTTCGCGCTTCGTGCGATGAGCTTCATGATCCGCCTCATCGACCAAGCTGCCTGACTTGTCCCTTGCCTTTTGTTGTTTGCTTGAGAGTTCTCCTTTTTGCCTTTGCCGTTTCCCTCTTCGCCTCAGCCGTTTCCCGCGGCCGAGGTGGAACGCAGGGAGCCTCCCGGGCTGCCCCGCAATACCGGCCTGCACCCATGCCCCGTTTCCCCCTTGCGCAGCCCGGATTTTTCCGATGGAATACGCCGCTTCGATTCGGCGTTACCGATAGACACCCATTCCCCGGAGGAAGACATGCGGTTGTTCCCGATCGCCGCGGTGTTCGCGCTCTTCGCGACAGCCGCGATGGCGGACGAAGTTCCCGCCACCACCGTTCACCTGAAATTCGGCGGAGTTTCCTGAAAAGTCTCCTGAGGGAAAGCCCTGGCGAAAGCCCTCGGGCGCCTGGAAGGCGCCTCCAACATCAAGACGACGTCCGACAGTGAATTCGACGTGACGTTCAAGGCCGATACGAAGATCGCTCCGTCCGTGGTCAAGGCGGTCCTGCCCGACAAGTACTCCGTCGACGACATGCAGGTCGCGATCACCGGCGAGTTGGCCGTTTCCGAGAAGCCCGAGGAAAAGGGCCTCTGGCTCGCGCTCAAGTCCGGCCAGAAAGTCCTCCTCGCGAACCGCAAGGCGAAGGACGACAAGGACAAGGTCGAGGACGTGGTCGCGAAACTCGACGAGGCGCTGAAGGCCGGCACGAAGGCCGCGCGCGTCGAAGGGAAGCTCACGGAAGACAAGGACGGCAACCTGACGCTGCACCTGGCGAAGGGCGAAGCCGTTGCGGAGAAGAAGGAAGAAAAGAAGTAGGGAGACGGGAGTCGGGAGACCTGAACCAGACGGGCCGCGGGAACATCACCCGCGGCCTGTTTTTGTATTGAGGTCGTTGAATCTCCCGACTCCCGACTCCAGTCTCCCGACTGCCGTTCGGAATACTCTCACGCCCTCGGAGGCCAATTGTGCTTCCTGGCGACCGTCAGCCTCATGATCTCGGCGGCAGCCGCTCGCAGATCGCCTAGACCCTTCCAACCCGCCGCATACCGCTTCAGCATCCGCCACCGGTCGGCTCGCGTGAGTTCCGGCAGCGCGGCGTTGAGCTGCGCCAGCGCTTTTACCGAGTCGGCGCGTCGCACCCGGCGAAACTCCAGGTCCTCGAGGTCGAGGAACGCGAATCGGGTCGGGCCGTCTGCGAGGATGTTGTTTGCCTTGAGGTCGCGGTGATGGGCGTCGGCGCGGTGGAGGCGGGCGACGAGCGAGGCCAGGCCGTCGAGGAACGGGCGGCGGTCCTTCAGGCGCGGCACGTCTTCGCGGCAGAAGCGGTCGAGTGGTTTCCCGGGCAATTCTTTCGCGACGAATGCCGATCGTCCGCGCTGCTCGACGAGGCCGACGGCCTCGGGCGCGGGCAAACCTCGGACTCGCAGGCCCTGCGCTCCGATCCACGCGGCGCGCGCGGGCGTTCCGCGGACCCAGTTGCGGAGGGCGCGGAAGGGACCGCCGGTTTTCCATTCTTTCACGACGAGGCCGTCGAACGTGGAGACGCTGCGGCCTTCGAGGACCTTCGAAGCGAGGCCTCCGGCGCAGAGCTTGTCGTGATGGGCGAGCGCCGCAAGGGCATCTTCGGGCCGTGACGGCTTGCGTGCGAAGACGAGGCCCGCCGGCCCGCGCAGGACGGAGAACCCCGTCGATTCCTTCAGGCAGCGGCGCGTGCGGCTCGCGATGTGCCGGCGCCGAAAAGCGTCGGAATGCAGGTTGACCCTGCGCATGCGGCCTTCGAGATCCGCGCTCTTCCCGAGCGCGCTTTTCACCAGCCTCATGACGTCCGCGTGGGAGGCGATTCGAGACAGCGAGTATGCGAACTGCCCGATCGCGCGTTCTTCGTCCTTCGCTGAAACGCTTCCGATCCGTCCGCGGTGCAGATCGATGACGAAGAGTCTCCCGGCGGCGACGAGGATGTTGCCGGTGTGGAGGTCGAGGTGGAGGAACCCGGAACCATTCAGGCTTCGCAGCAGTACCGCCACGGCCGGCAAGAGCTCGCGGCTGTACGCTTCCTTCAGCGGGACAGCCCCCGCGATTTCCTGCGTCGCCAGGACGGCGCCGCCGCCCGGCGCGGGCGACCAGGCGACCGGCCTCGGCACAGGCACCCCCTGCCGGGAGAGATGCGTCAGCGCCTTCCACTCACTGTCGGCCTGGTCGCGGCGCTTCTTGAAGTACTTGCAGTAGAGCCCGTCGTGGCGGAAGAGGACGCGGACGCCGTTCTCCTTTTCGGGAGCTGAAGGCGGAAACCAGGCGCTCTCGCTGCTCGCGAGGGAGCGGGCGAGCGATTCGGCGCCCGGGGCGACGGTCCACGACCAGGTGTGACTCATGACGATGCGCGCCCCTTTTCGCGGGCAATCTCCCGGTACAGCATCACGACTTTCTCGATATTCCCGTCGATCGAGTGCTGCACCGCTTTTTCTCGCGCGGCCCCGCCCATCGACTCGCGGCGAGCGGGGTCGTCCACCAGCGTCCCGATCGCGGCCGCCAGCGAAGAGGGATCCCGCGGGTCTTCGACGATGAGCCCGTCGACGCCGTGCGTCACCACTTCGCTCGCGCCTGCCTGCCGGGAGATGACAACCGGGATCCCCGTCGCCATCGCTTCGAGTGCGACCGTTCCGAAGGCGTCGTACAGCGTGGGGAAGATGAGCGCGTCGGCGCGCCCGTACTCGGCAGGCATCGCGGATTGCGGGCCGGCGAACTCGACGCGGCCGAGGCGCGCGGATTGCGCGGCGTACGCGCCCGCGTCGCCGCGGCCGACGACGCGGAGCCGCCATTCGCCTTTCATCAGCGCCAGCGCATCCAGAGCCTGTTCGAGCCCTTTGCGCTCGAAGCCGCTTCCGACAAAGAGGAGCCGTGCCGGGCCGCTGGCCGTCACACGATTGCGGGGGTGGAACTTCTCGATGTCCGTCCCGTTGTGAATGACGAGGCAGTCTTCGTGCGCAACGCCGTGGATCCGGTGGACTTCGCCGGCGACGCGCTTCGAGATGCAGACCAGCCGGCGCCAGCATTTTTTCGCGAAGACCTCCTTCTCGAGCCGGATCAGCGCGCGGTCCTTGGGATGAAAAAGGAACCACAACGCGCCCGGCTCGCGGCCTTTCGTCTGGCGCAGGTACTCCTCGTGGCAGCCGCCGCCGACGCGCAGCAGATCCTGCGAAAAAGTGCGGCCGAAGCCGTGGACGCAGTCGTAGTCGTCGAGCCGGACGAGCTTCGCGGCGTCGCGGGCGAATGCGTTGTACTTCAGGTGGCCGATGGAAATCCCCGGGACTTCATGAAACACGACGCCCGGCGTCTCGCCCTCCCGCCGACGGCTCCAGACGTGCACCTCGTGCCCCCGTGCCCTCAGCCCCTTTGCCAGGTCGAAGACGTACCGCTCCACCCCGCCGCGCGTCTCGCTCCACGTGTACACCACGAGCGCAATCTTCACGCGGGGCCGCCCCCGGCCGCGTCGTGGCCTTTGCCGCGCTCCCACAGCTTCACCTGCCGCGTGAAGACGTTGAACGCGCTGGCGACCGCAATGACGAAACCGGCAAGACCGTCGAGAAAGCCGGCCTTGAAAATAAAAACTTCGAGAAACTTCCACTGCGGCTTGATGAGCAGGGCCAGGAGCGAGAAGCGCCGGCCCTTGTCGTACAGCTCCTTCGAAGCGGCCTCCGAAAACGCGTTGATCGTGCGCAACTGGTGCGCGAAGTTCTTGTACGTGAAGTGCTGTATCTCGCCTTTCAGCCTCCCGGGCCCACCCTCGAGCGCAAAATGGTCGTGCGGGTCGGTCCCCGCGAACTTTCCGCGCGAGCGGCGGAAGAGGCGCATTTTGAAATCCGGATACCAGCCGCAGTGGTTGATCCAGCGGCCGAGGTACCAGGTGTGGCGCGGGATTTCGAAGCCGTCGGCCGCCGGCTTCTCCAGCGCTTTCGGAATTTCCGCCTTCAGCTCCGGCGAAACGCGCTCGTCGGCGTCGAGGCAGAACACCCAGTCATGGGCGCAGTGCTCGAGCCCCGCCTGCCGCTGTTCGTTGATCCCGTTCCATTTCCGCTGCACCACGGTCGCGCCCAATTCGCGCGCGATGTCGCAAGTCTTGTCCGTCGAATACGAATCCACGACGAGCACCTGGTCCGCCCACGCAAGCGACTTCAGACACTCGCGGATATTCGCCTCTTCATTCAGCGTAATGACGTACGCGGTGACCTTCTGCCGGTCGGCGTGCCCGCCCGCCTGCCCGCTCGCCCGCTCGCCCGCCGCCGTAGCAGTCATTTCACCCACCCTTCACACGCCGCCCATACCTGCTCTACGGGCAGGTCCCTCATGCACGGGTGGTCGATCGGGCACTCGCGCAGCAGGCACGGCGAACATTCGACTTCGTGCCGGACGATCGTGTGCCGCTCCCCGAACGGACGCGTCGTGCGCGGATCGGTCGGGCCGAAAATCGCGACGACCGGCGCGCCGACGGCGGCGGCGACGTGCATCGGGCCGGTGTCGTTGGTGACGAAGACCGCGCACCGCGCGATGAGCGCGGCGAGGCGGGGAAGCGTTGTTTTCCCCGAGAAGTTCGTCGCGGCAGGGCCGATTGCTTCCGCGACCTTTGCGCCGAGCGCCGCTTCCGCAGGTCCGCCGACGACCGCGACGCGAAAGCCGCGGGCGGCGAGGCGTCTGCCGATTTCGATGAAGCGTTCCGGGTACCACTGTTTGGCTTTGCCGTAGGTGGCGCCGGGGTTGAGCCCGGCCCAGGAATTTCCGGGGAGGTTCACCGCGGCCCACGCTTTCGCCTCGGCAGGAGGCACGATTTCCGGCGCCGTCGCCGCCGGCACGTCCCCGAACGGCCGCAGCAGTTCGAGGTAATAGGCGACGCGGTGATTCGTCATCAACTTCTCGCCGCGGTCGATCGCGTCGGTGAGGACAGGGCCGCGAGCGTCCCCGGCGAAGCCGACGCGGCGCGGGATGCGCGACACAAACGGAGCGAGCGACGCGCGGAACGATCGCGGGAACATGAACGCGACGTCGAATTTCTCGCGGCGCAGGCGCGCGACCAGCCGCAGGAAGGGCACGAACCCGCCGCCGTACGGCAGGACTTCGTCGACCGCCGGCTCGCACGCATAGAGGTCCGCGAGATTCCCCTTCGTCAGCACCGACATCCGCGACCCGGGAAAGCGCGCCTTGATCGCCCTCAGCGCCGGAAGCGTCATCACCGCGTCGCCGAGCCAGTTCACGCCCTTCACGAGGATCCGCTTCATCGCGCCTTCCCCGTGACGGCCCACCAGAAGCGGTGCCGCCGCATTTTCGCCTCGGCCGCGGCGATCGACCGCTTCACGGCGCCGCGATCGCGGACGAAATAGACCATGAGGAATCGCAGGAGCGAAAAGACAGGGAGGCGCAGGTGCTGTTTCTCGAGAGAGCGGTAGAGCCTTGCGAGGTTGTCGAGGCGCGCGCGTTCGGGAAGTGGCCGCTTCACCTTTGATCCCGCGAGGTCAATGATGCGCACATCGGCGTCGCGCGTGACGAGGATGTTCTGGAGGTTGAGGTCGGCGTGCCAGAGGCCGGAATCGTGCATGCGGCGGACGGCGGCGGCGGCGGCGGCGACGGGCGTGGGCGGGAAGCCGCGCGGGGCTTCGCCGGCGATGAGGTCGCGGAGGGTTGCGGCGTTTTCGACGGTGCGAGTAACGACATCGAGGCGCCAGGCGAGGCCGCGTTTTTCAGCGCGGACGGCGAGGACTTCGGCGACTGCGACGCCCTCGCGCATGAGTTTTTCGCTCATCTGCATTTCGTCCCAGGCGGTCTTGGGGGACCAGTGGCGGTCGCCGAGGAGGCCGCCGAGGGCGCCGCCGCGGCGGCAGTGGCGGATGAGGAGGCCGCCCGGAAGTTCGCGGACGCCGCCGCGGCCGCCGGCGAAGGGGCGTGAAGCGGCCTCGATCGCAGGCCACGATTGCGCGAGGAGGGCGCGGAGGTCGTCGTGGCCGGGAGCGGTCGTGACGAGGAGGCCGCGTGGAATTTCGGCGAGTGTCATCGTTCGCGGTAAGCCCTTGCCATTATAGTGCTTGCGGCGAAGGAATCAATCGTTCCCCTTGACTCGCACCCCGGCCCAGTCTTACCCTCAACATCTCCTTGAGCGACGCCCCGAAGCCGGACAAGCCCGCGCAACCTCCTCGCAAGCCGGGTCCGCCCCCAAAACCCGGGCCGCCTCCTTCGCAGAATAAACCGGAGACGTCGGCGTTCGATTTCGATTCGCTCGACGAGCCCGAGGTTCGCGAGGGGCCGCGCACGCCGACGCCGCCCGCGATGAGACGCCCGGGGCCGCCCTTCGGTGGTTCCCCTGCGCCCGGCGCGCCGCCGGCCGCATCGCCAACGCCGCCCGCGCAGCGCCGCATGCCGACAACCAGTTCGCCGACGCCGAAATTCGACTTCGGCGGAATCGGAGTCGGCGGCAAGCCGCCCGCGGGCCCGCCTTCGACGCCGAAGCGCGGCATCGCGAGGGACGAGGACATTCCCGTGGTGGACGTCGACGACGCTTCGCCTTCTGCGACTATTTCCACAGATCGCCCGCCCTCCGTCGCACCCACGCCGGGCGCCCCGCGCTCTCCGGCCGCTTCGCCGACACCCCCGGCCTGGCCACGCCCTCCTTCCGTCGCGCCGCTTCCCGGTCCAGGGCGCAGTCCCGACGGTTCTCCGACACCGTCCGCCCAGCGGCGGCCGGGCGATTCCTCTCCTGCCGCTCTTCGCGCCCCGACCCCTGCGCCGGGCGAAGTTCGCCGGGTTCCCGGCAAGCCGGTGCATGGTACTCCCACGCCGCCGCCACAGCGCGTCCCTTCGTCTCCCGAGACCACGACTCCGGGAGACCTTCCGAAGCCCGCGGAAATCAACCTTGAAATCGAGGACGACCAGACGACGGCCCAGCGCATCGGCGCCACGCCGCCGAAAGGAACGCCTCCCGCAAAGACCGCGCCCGTGCCGGGGGACGATGATCCCGGACCACAGGCGCCGCTTCAGATCGCCGGCGAGTCGAAAGTCGTTCGTCGCGAAGCCGCGAAAGCCGCGGCCGCCGCCGCCGCGGCGCCGCCGCCCCGTGTCGGCCATCCGGCGATTGACTTTGACCGCATTCTCATCATCCGGCTTTCGGCCCTCGGCGACTGCGTCCACGTCCTCCCCGCGTTTGCCAACCTGCGCAAGGCCTTCCCCCGCGCGAAAATTGCCTGGGCCGTCGAGGACCGCTTCGCTTCCCTCCTCGAAGGCCTTCCCGGCCTCGACCAGGTCCTCGTCTTTCCGCGCCGCGAGTTCCGCGGCGTCTGGTGGCGGCCGTGGGCGTGGCCCTCCGCCATTCTCCGCGCCATGGGAATCGCGCGCGCTCTCCGTAATTTCGCGCCCACGGTCGCATTCGATTTCCAGGGAAACCTCAAGTCCGGCATGCACGCGAAACACTGCCGCGCTCCCGCCAAGGTCGGCCTCGACGACGCCAAGGAAGGCGCCGAACGGCACTACAACTACCGCGTGAAAATCGACGGCAATATCCACCGCGTCGAGCGCGGCTTCGAGCTCCTGCGCGCGGCGGAAGTGCCGGTGACCGTGCAGCGGTTCTCGCCCGCAATCCCCGAACGCGACCGCGCCGCCATCGACGGCTGGCTCCGTGAAAATCTCGCGAAGAACACCATCGTCTGCCACGTCGGCACTTCCGCCTTCGGCTCCTTCAAGCGGTGGCCCCTCGAGAAATGGTCGCGCGTGGGCGCGCTGCTTTCGCGCGAGGGGCAGCGCACGGTCCTCTTCGCCTGGGGCCCCGGCGAACGCGGAATGGCCGAGGAAGCGGCCCGCGGCGCGGCCTGCGATTCCGTCCGCGTCGGCCCCGACACGCCGCGCATCGGAACGCTCGCGGCCCTGATCGCCCGCGCGGCCGTCGTCGTCGGGTGCGACTCGGGGCCGCTTCATCTGGCCGCGATGATGAACGCGAACGTCGTGGGCCTTTACGGACCGAAGGATCCGACGATCTACGGGCCGTGGTGCGATCGTCATGTCGTGGTGTGGAAGGGGATGCCGTGCTCGCCGTGCGTGAAGCGGGACTGCGAGATCACGGACTGCATGAACCTGATCGAGCCGGAGGAAGTCGCGCAGGCGGCGGAGGGGCTGCTGACGAGGATCAAGCATCCTGCGGCGCTGTCGGCGGCGTCGGCGTCGAAGACGCTGTGGGCTACCGGCGAGGGGTGGGAGGTCGGGAAGGAAGAAGTTCAATGAAACGGAGCCGGGAGTCGGGAGTCGGGAGTCGGGAGTTCGTGCGCCCATGTCTGCGATGAAGGCTGCAGCAGTGATTCCCGCCCGGTTTGCCGCGCAGCGGCTGCCGGGGAAGCCGCTTCTCAACGAGACCGGCAAGTTTCTCATCCAGCACGTGTGGGAGCGGGTGCGGCTGGCGCGAAACGTGTCGCGAATCCTGATCGCGACGGACGACGCGCGGATTTTCGACGCGGTGAAATCGTTTCGCGGGACGCCGGTGATGACGCGGGCGGACCACCCGAGCGGGACGGACCGGATCGCGGAGGTCGCGGCGGGGCTGGAGGAGGAGATCGTCGTCAACGTGCAGGGGGACGAACCCGAGGTTGCGCCCGAGGCGATCGAGCAGCTCGTCGAGCTCGCGCGGACGTCGGAAGCGCCCGTCGCGACGCTCGCGTGCGAATTCGAGAAGGCCGACCCGGCGGACCCCGCGAAGGTCAAGGTCGTCCGCGACCGCGCGGGGAACGCGCTCTATTTTTCACGCGCGCTGATTCCGTTCCCGCGCGGCGACGGCGCAAAGCCGCTTCTCCACGTCGGCATGTACGCCTACAAGCGCGCCTTCCTGCTGAAGTTCCCGTCGCTGGCGCCGACGCCGCTCGAGAAATCCGAGAAGCTCGAACAACTCCGGGTCCTCGAGAACGGCTTCAAAATCGCCGTCGGCCTCACCGCTCCCGGCCCCGGGGGCATCGACACACCGGAGGATTACAAGGCGTTCGTGAAGCGGCATGCGGACGCATGCTACGGCGGGTCTTGAGCGAGCGAGTAGCTCCTGCGGTGAGCATGGAGGAAGCGGAAATGGCCTGGTACGAGGACTTGGGGCACCAGACCCGGATTTGTCGCGGAGAACACGTCCGCGCCGTCCCGCAGATAAAAAACGATCTCCGCGGATACGCGCAGATACGGCCAGGACGATGAAAGGATCCGTGAGAGCCGTCGGGGAAGGGCGCTGCCGTGTTGTCCTCCGTTCCGAGCGCCATCAGCGATCCCAAGTCACTAACACTGGCACTTTCCCCGAAACGCGCGAGAATCACTCCCCCAGAATGAAAAAGTTTTTCAATCCCCGTTCTGGGAACGCAAGTGCCTAAACACATCTTCGTCACGGGCGGCGTGGTCAGCTCCCTCGGAAAGGGGCTGACGTCCGGCGCCGTCGGCACTCTTCTCGAATCCCGCGGGCTCCGGGTCTCCATCCAGAAGATGGATCCTTACATCAATGTGGACCCGGGGACGATGTCGCCGTTCCAGCACGGCGAGGTCTACGTCACGACCGACGGCGCCGAGACCGACCTGGACCTCGGCCACTACGAGCGCTTCACCAACGCCCGCATCTCCCGCGAGTCGAATTACACCACCGGGCGCATCTACCTGAACGTGATCCAGAAGGAACGGCGCGGGGAGTATCTCGGGAAGACCGTGCAGGTGGTGCCGCACATCACCAACGAGATCAAGGACGCGATCCGTCGCGCGGCATCCTCGGACGTCGACATCGCGATCACCGAAATCGGCGGAACTGTCGGCGACATCGAGTCGCTCCCGTTCCTGGAAGCGATCCGCCAGATGGGATGGGAACTCGGCAGGGACAACGTCTGCTACCTCCACCTCACGCTCATTCCGTTCCTGCGCGCTTCCGGCGAAATGAAAACGAAGCCGACGCAGCACTCCGTCGGAAAACTGCGCGAGATCGGCATCCAGCCGGATTTCCTCCTCTGCCGGACGGAGCAGCACATCGGCGAAGAAGAACGCTCGAAGATCGGGCTCTTCTGCAACGTGCCTCCCTCGCACGTCATCGAGGAAAAGGACGTCGACACTTCGATCTACGAGCTGCCGATCGTCCTTGCGGAGCAGGGGCTGGACGAGCTGGTCGTGCAGCACCTCAAGGTGCAATCGGGGAAGCGGGACATCAGCAGCTGGGAAAAGATCGTCGCGATCCTGAAAGATCCGCAGCGGACGGTGGAGATTGCCGTGGTGGGGAAGTACCTCGAGGTGCACGACTCTTACAAGTCGATGTGGGAGAGCCTGACGCACGGCGGGATTGCGAACAGCGCGAAGGTGCGGCTGCGGAAGGTGAACGCGCAGGAAGTGGAGAAGAGCGGGCCTGAAAAGCTGCTGGCGGGGGCGCACGGGCTGCTGGTGCCCGGCGGGTTCGGCGAGCGCGGGGTCGAGGGAAAGATCGCGGCGATCAGATACGCGCGCGAGAAGCAGCTTCCGTTCTTCGGTCTCTGCCTCGGAATGCAGTGCGCGACGATTGAATATGCGCGGACGATCTGCGGAATCAAGCAGGCGAATTCGGCGGAATTCGCGCCCGGAGGGCCGGACTCGGTGATCTGCCTGATGGACAGCCAGAAACACGTCGTCGACAAGGGTGGGACCATGCGTCTCGGCTCGTATCCGTGCCATGTCTCCAAAGGCTCGCGCGCGTGGCAGGCCTATGGCGCCGAGGTCGTCCACGAGCGCCACCGCCACCGCTTCGAATTCAACAACTCGTACAAAGATTCGCTCGAGAAGGCCGGCTTCCGCATCAGTGGCACTTCACCCGACGGAAAGCTCGTCGAGATCATCGAGCTCGAAGATCATCCCTGGTTCGTCGCCACGCAGTTCCATCCCGAATACCAGTCGAAGCCGACGGCCGCGCACCCGTTGTTTCGTGCGTTCGTCAAAGCGGCGCTCGACCACGCGGAGAAGTCGAAATGACGGAAGAAAATCCGATGCCGGAAAAGAAGGTCGACGAGGACTGGAAGAAGCGCGCGGCGGACGAGAAGGTGAAGCTGCAGCCGGCGGCGAAGGCGGCGAAAGTTGGCGCGCCGGAAGCTCAACCTGCGAAAGCCGGAGAGCCTGCGCCGGCGACCGCTGAGGCGCCTCCGGAGGAAGCGGCGCCGGCCGGGGGGCGCCGGCGGGGCGGACCATTCGAGATGCTGGTGACGATGCTGGTGCAGCAGGCGACGATGATGCTGGGGCTGGTGGCGGATCCGATGACGGGCGAGCGATACCAGGACATCGGGCAGGCCAGGATGATCATCGACATGCTGACGACGCTGAAGCTGAAGACGAAAGGGAACCTGTCGGCGGACGAGGACCGGTTCCTGTCGAGCGCGCTGGGGGAATTGCAGATGGAGTATGTGGCGCTGGCGGAGGAGATGCAGAAGAGGGCACGGGCGGGAGGGAAGCCGCCGCGGGGTTGAAAACGGCAACAAGGAAACGAAAAACGAAAAACAAGAAACGAAAAACGAAAATGCCAGCCTTGCAATGAGACTCCGTACTTTTCGTTTTTTGTTTTTCGTTTTTCCTTTCGTTGTCGCCGTTTTCCCCCGGCCCCCAGGAGTCGCCATGCCCCGTCTTCGCGCACTCACCGTTCTCGCCGCGCTCGCCTCCGGCTGCTCTTCCACCGAAAAGCCCCCTCCCTCCAACCTCGGCCACATCATTGCCTGCACCATGAAAGTCCAGGGCGAATGGGGCTTCTGGCTGATCTACACCCAGGACGGTCTGCAGAAGCGGATCGCCGGGTGCACGGACGCCGGGCCCGACTGGTCGCCCGACGGGAACGAAGTCGCCTGGTCCGACGGAACGAAGGTGCGCATCATGCGCCTCGACGGGCGCGAACCGCGCGCCCTGGCCGGCGGACCCGGCTGGGCTCCCACGTGGTCGCCCGACGGGAAGTCGATCGCGTTCGGAACCCTGAATTCAATCCAGTCCCGGGAGGTCGAAGGCGCCAATGCGCGCGTCTGGACGGTCGCGGACGTGGCGTGCGAACACCCGACCTGGTCCCCGAACGGAATGCAACTCGCCGTAACCGACTCCAGGGGCGACCTCGTCATCACGGACGGAAAAAGCGAAAAGCGCTTTCCCCTGAACGGCGCGCGGCACCCGGACTGGTCGCCCGATGGGAAGCGGATCCTGCTGGACGCGCCCGACGGAGCGATCCGCGCCTTCGTGGTGGAGTCGGGGGAAATCGTCGCGGTCGGAAACGCTCGTGGTTCGGACCCGAGCTGGCTGAGGGACGGGAAGAGCTTCCTGACGGTGTGGCTGGGCTCGGGAGACGAGGCGCCCTCCGTCTACGAATGGGATGCGGAAGGGCGCCTGGGGACGCGACTGACGAGCAGGGATGAAGTGAGAGACGCTGCGGGCAACTGGTAGCGCGGAGCGAAGAGCCGAACAGGAAGGGCGGACCTGAGGGGCGCACCAGGCGCGCCCCTGCAGGTCCGCCCTTCCTGTTCGACTCTTCACTCCGCGCTCGACTACTATGACTTTGCCGCTTCAACCGCGGAGTCCCGAACAAGTTCCTTTACCCGCTGTTTCAGGTCGTCCAGGTCGAACGGCTTCGTAACGCACGGCGTCCGGAACTCCTCGAGAAACTCCCGGCCTTCGTCCCCGTGAGTGTCGCCGGTGATGACCAGAAATTTCCTGGCGAGCGCCGGTCGATGGGCACGCAGCCAGGCGTAGACTTCGCGGCCAGGGAGGTCCCGGAGGCGAAGGTCGCAGAGAATGGCGTCGAAATCGCGGGTGGCCAGGAGCTCGAGCGCGCGGACACCGCCCTCACAAGCCTCGACTTCGTTGTCGTCCCGCAGGGCATGAGTCACGAGGACGCGGATGGAGTCCTCGTCGTCGACGACCAGCACGCGCGGCCTGGCGTCGGAGCGCATCGCGTGCAGCGGCGGCGCGGTCGTGCCCCGCGCAGGAGTGGGGACCGCTTCGGAGAAGGGCAGTGAAATGGTGAATCGCGCGCCGCCTTCGGATCGGTTTTCGGCAGCGATGAAACCGCCGTGCGCGCGAACGCAGGAAACAGCGACGGAGAGACCGAGGCCCGTGCCGGAGCCGGGGGGCTTTGTCGTGAAGAACGGGTCGAAGATGCGGCGCAGGTTCTCCTGCGGAATACCGGGTCCTTCGTCCTCGAAGACGAATTGGGTCGCAGGCCCGGGTTCGCCTCGCGGCCGCGGAGGATCGCTTCCGCTTCCGGGCCTCAAGGCGCCTTCGGGCACGAGCCGGGACCGGATGATGAGTTTTCCAGGCCGGCCGGCCCCGCGTGGCGGGGCGGCGGCCATCGCCTGAATGGCGTTGTCGGCGATGTTGAAGAACGCGCGCTGCATCAGGGAAGCGTTGGCCGGGAAGAGCGGCAGTTCCGGCGCCAGATCCCAGATCACGTCGATCCCGTCGGACGCGCGCGCTGCGTCGAGCTGAAGGACCGCTTCGCGCGCGACGGCGTTCAGGTCGGTCGGCTGGCGGGCTCCGGCGAGCTCGTGAGTGGAGTCGAGCAGGGAGCCGACGACTTCCCGCGCGGCGCGTGCGGCCCGCTCGACGCGTTCGACCTGGGCGCGCTGCTCGGGAGTCAGGGGTCCGCGGCCGAGCACCTGGGCGAATCCGAGGATCGGGGCGAGGAGGTTGTTGAGTTCGTGGCAGATGCCGCTGGCCATTCCGCCGAGGGCCGCGAGTTTCTGAGTTTCCGCAAGGGCGCGCTGTGATTGCTCGCGATCGCGGACCATCTGCCGAAGCGTGTCTGAAAGCGTGCCGATCTCGTCGGTGCCGCCCGGGCCGATCAGGGTTTCAGGGTGCCCGGCGCCGATGGCGCGGGCGGCATCGGCGAGGCCCAGGAGCGGACGCGTGACGACGCGTGTGAGGAAAAGGCCGAAGAGGACGCAGGAGACGAGAAGGAAGCCGACGAAAATGAGGAGTGTGAAGAGGTAACGGTTATGCAGGGCCTCCTGGGTGGTTCGCATGGCCTGTGCCGGCGCGATGAAGGAGGCCGGATCGGCGACGGCGCCGAGGATCCAGCCGGTGGACTCGAGGCGACGGTGTGCGAGGACGCGTTTCTGGCCGCCGATGCGGATCTGCCGGAGTCCCTCAGACCGTCCCGGCATGCCCAGGCAGGCGTTCCTCAATTCCAGGTCCGCGATTTCGCCGACCTTCCAGCCCATGGTCGCTTCGAGCGTGTTTCCCGGCGCGCTCACGCCGAAGTCGCGGTACCCCTCGGGGGTGAGGAGAAGCACGCCTCCGGCGCTGTCGAGGAGGAACGCGTATTTCCATGCTCCGCCCGCGGCCGCGATTTCCGCGCGGAAGTCATGGGTGTTGATGTCGATCCCGATGATTCCCTGGAATTCGTCCGCCCGGCCGATCGGCGCGAGACAGGAAATCATCACGCCCTGTCCGACCGGGTCGTTGTAGACCTCGGTCCAGACGACGCCGCCCTCCGGGTTGTTCGCCGGCGTCGCGGGCTCATAGAAAATGCCGCTTCGCGGGTCCCAGGTGGCTTCCATCTCGGTGACCGCCGAGGGAGGAACCAGGATCGCCGCACCGGATTTGTGAATGACGTACCACTGCGTCATTCCCTCGGCGCGCGGTTCTGCAAGGAGAATGGATTCGACGTGAGAAAGCACGGCGAGGTCGCGCTTCGCCTGAACGGCATCGGCGACGCGCGGAATCCAGACGCCTGAAGGATCGCCGGGAGCCGTCAACCAACCGCTCGCGCCTTCCTTCACCCGGCCCGGGCCCCACCGGTTCGAACGCTCGAACAACTCCCGTGATCGGAAAAGCTGTTCGGACTGGGAGGCCATTGCCTGTGCCCGCCGCTCGATGGCGCCCAGCGTGCGGCCCTGGAGGCGCGCCAGCTCCCGGAGGGAGGCGAGCATTTCGGCCTCGGAGCGTGCCGTGAGGGATTTCTCGTACTCCGCAAGCGAACTGTCCGCGAGCTGTCCGGATCCTGCCACGCTGACGGCGGAGAGGACCGCGATCGGCGCCAGGACGAGGGCGACGAAGAAGGCGATGAAGCGAGCGCGTATGCTTTGGAACATGGCCCCGTGAAATTGGGTTGAAGTGGCGGCCCGCCCGGGGCGATTGCGCCGGGGCGGCGTGCGGCCGCCCCGGCGAAACGAAGTCTATCAGGGAATGCTGACCAGCATCAGGCACATGCGGAGCTGGGCGTCAGCGGCCTGCAGCTGGCCGTTTCGCATCAGGATCGCCTGGTCGAGGCAGTTCTGCAGCGCGATCATGGCCTGCTGAATGCAGGCGACCTCATCGGCGGGAAGCAGCGTTCCGCACTGGTCGATCTGGGCCTTTGCCGTGGCCTTGCAGGCGTCGACGGCGTCGCCGAACGCCTGCTTGGCCGCACGGATAGCCTGGATGTAACTGCTGAGGCACCCCCGGATGTCGCTGAACGTCGCCATGCATCCCTCCCTTCAATGAGAGCGGTTGTGGCGGCCGTCGAACGACGGGCCATTGCCGCCCTGCCAGAGTTCCTCGCAGCTCTTCAGATCCGCCGACAAGACAGTCAGGATCCCGTCCGATCCTGCCGCCACAAGGTGCGAATCGCCGAGATTCGCGACCGAGAGCGCTCCCCGTCCGGATCGAAGCACCCAGAGCCGCCGCCCTTTGCCCGAAATCCCGTCGACCGTGCCGTTCGAACTTCCGACGATGATGCCTTCGCCTTCTGCACCGTCCATCTTCAGGCAACGCATGGAGGAAGCGTTTTCAGGCTGCGCGAGTGTCCAGAGCGCTTCACTCCCTCCGGGAGCCCAGGCCGAGATCTCACCGCCTTCCATGCCGACGGCGACGACGCCATCCTGGAATTCAGCCGCCGCGAGCGCATTTCGGGGGAGGGCTACGCGAGCGACGTTCCCGTGATCGAGAAACCAGACGATCTCGTTTCTCGAGACGAGAACCGGATGCACTCCTTCGAGAACAGGGATGGAGGACGGCCTGAACGCTCCTTCGACGGACCACGCACGCTCCGCGTTTCTGCGGTCGAGCGCCGAAGCGCCGAACTGGTCGACCTGCAGCAGGAGGTCGTTTCTCATCAGTCCGCACAGGACCATTGCTCCCGGACACGGCGCCTCCCACCCGACGGAAGCGGATCTGGTAAACCAGGCCAGGACCCGTTTGCCTGCCACATCTACACCCGCGAAATCCGTGATCCCATCGCCGTCGACGTCGCCGAGGAACCGGACCTCCCTCAGCTCGGGACACCCCTCTTGCGTCCCCGCCGCGCCGCCGACACGGCCGACAAAGACCGTCGCGCCGATGCGCTCGGCGGCGAACCGCCTCCGGTCGCCGTGGTCGACGGCAAGGCCCAGGATCGCGCCTTCCGAGGCGAAGCGGGTCACGAGACTTCCGTCACGCCCCGACCGCACTACGAGCGAGCGGTGCCCTTCGACCACGGCAACGTCCCCTCCCGTGCCGCTTCCGGCCTCGATTGCCGCAGGGAGCGTGAGCGCGGCCGAGTGGGTCGTCCATCGAGTACGCGGCGATCCACCGTCGAGTGCGGCGGGTGAACCGTCGGGCAGAATAAGGACCACGTCCGGGAATCCGTCGCCGGTGACGTCCGCGAGGGAAACGGAAACTCCCAGGGCGCCGCCGACGGGCTGCGACCAGCGCTCGGCGCCGCGCGCGTCGAGCGCCCGCAGCCGTCCGTCACCGCCGCACGCGAGGATCTCGGGCCGATGGTCACCGTCGAGATCGGCGATGGAGACCCCCGCGATCAGACCCTCCGCCGTCATCGCGCGCCAGCGCTCCTGCCCCGTTTTTCCTTCCAGGACGACCACCTCCCCCGCGCTGGTTGCCAGGATCGCTTCCGGAGCGCCGTCGCCATCCAGATCCGCCACGGCAGGCCGGAACGCCAGTCGAGAATTGCGCTTGTGCGTCCAGATCTCCTTTCCGTCCAGGCGAAGCGCGCGGACCGTCTGCGTTCCCGCCGTGCAAAGGAGATCGTCCTGGCCGTCGCCGTCGAAGTCTCCGGCTGCCAGCGGACGTGCTTCCCGCGCCCCGCACTGCTTCCCCAACTTGACCCGGACCTCCAGCGAACTCGGCTCCGCAAGCAGGACCTCGCCGTCGATGAGGGCGATGGCGAACGCCGGGCCGGAAGAGCCTTTCACGGGGACGCAACCTGCGATATCCACCAGGAAATCTGCGGCTGCCAGGCGGTGTCCGTCCTCCGCAGAGCGAAGCGAGAGGCGGTACCTGGGCGCGGAAATATCCCGGTCGCCCGTCCGCATTTCCCGGACCAGGAGCGGTCCGCCCTCGAGCATCGTCGACCAGATTTCGGGGCGGCCAAGGTCCCCGATTCCTGCTTCCCACATCGTTTTCCCCGTCCGTCCGTCCAGTCGCGCCAGCTTGTCCTTCCCGACGATCAGGTCGACACTTCCCGTCGCAGGAATCGCGGCCCAGGCCCGCGGCGATACGACACCGTCCCGAGCCCAGATGAGCCGCCCCGTCGGGCCTTCGCGCACTTCAATCCGCCCGTTGCCGGACGCAAATGCCGCGTCGATGATTCCGTCGCCGTCAAAGTCCGCAACAATCGGCGGTACGACCGGACTCATCCGGGGCTCGCTCCTCCAGAGCTCTCGAGGGACAAGGTGCGCGGCGACCGGAGTCGACTCGCCGAATCTCACTTCGACTTCGCGTTCGACAGGAAACCAACCGTCTTTCTCGAATCGCGCGATCCACCGTCCTGCAGGCGCTTCCGCCGCACTGCCCGAAGGAAACTGCGCGGCCTGCGCCCGGCCTCCCGGATGGAGCAGGCGCACCGTGATTCCCTCCAGTCCGGTTTCCACGGCCAGCACGCCGACATTCTTCCGCAGCGCAATCGTGAACGCGACCAGCTCGTGCCCGCCGGGGACGGGAATCTCCATCTCCGTCTCGACATACCCCTCCATCAGGACTCTGACACGGCGCCGCCCCATCGCCACCTCGCGCACCACGGTCGCCTTCCCCGCAGCCTCCCCGTCGATCCAGACCTCCGCGCCCGGCGGCTCGGTCGCCACGCTCAGCGTCCCGGAGAGACTGAACATGTTGAAGGTGTGCTTCGCCTCGCTTCCCGCCGGTACCCGCACCTCGTGCCGCTCGGGACGGTGTCCCGCGAGTCTCAGCTCCACCGAGTGTCCTCCCGAAGAGACCGCAAGGGCGGACATCGGCGTGATGCCCGCCACGCGGCCGTCTATGACGACCTCCGCTCCGTTCGGGTTCGTCGCGATCGAAAGCGTCCCCGGGCGCACTGCGAGCCAGACCGCAATGCCCGCGACGACGAGAAGCGCTCCGCTGGCGGCAACGACCTCCGTCCTGTGCCTCGCAAGCCACTTTCCCATCAGCGACCACGCCGTATCCCGCCACGCCTGCCCCCGCCTGCCCTCGGCGAAAGACTGCAGGTCTTCCACGACCTCCGCCGCGCCGGCGTAACGGTCGCCGGGCCGCTTCGACATCGCCTTCGCGCCGATCGAGGACAGCTCGCGGGGGACGCCGTCTCCCCATGGCGCGACCCGTGCTTCTTTAACGGAGTCCAGAAGCGTCTCGAGCGAGCGGCCGTCGAAGGCATGGCGCAGAGTCACGAGCTCGAACAGGATCGCGCCGAGCGCGAAGACGTCCGAGCGCCCGTCGACCTCGCTTGTCGCGCCGCGAGCCTGCTCCGGCGACATGTAGTGCGGCGTCCCGGCGAGCGCGCCGTCCATCGTGCGCTCGGAGTCTCCCGTGCTGCGAGCCGTCCGCACCGTCGTGTCGCCGCTCGTGCCGGAAGGGCCTCCCACGATTTTCGCGAGTCCCCAGTCCATGACGAAGACCTCGCCGAACGGTCCGACCATGATGTTGTCAGGCTTGAGGTCGCGGTGCACAACGCCTCGCGAGTGGCCGAAACCGACGGCGTAGCAGATCTGCTCGAAGATCTGCAATCGGCGAGTCAGCGGAAACTTCCGCGTCGTCTCCTCGTGTCCCTCGCCCAGCCTGATGAGGATGTCGCGAAGCGAGGAGCCCTCCACTTCGCGCATCGTGAAGAACAGCCGTCCGTGCGAGTCCAGCCCGACGTCGTGAATGGGCACGATGTTCGGGTGCTGAAGCTGCGCCGTCGCCTGCGCTTCCTCCAGGAATTTCAGCAGCGCCGCTTCATCGAAGTCCTCGCGCCGCAGCAATTTCATGGCGACGGTTCGCTGGAGGAAGCGGTCGTACGCGCGGATGACGCGACCCATGCCGCCTTCGCCGAGGGTTTCGCGGAGCTCGTAGCGCTCACCGCCGGGGAAGAGGGCGCCGCGTCCGGCGGCGGCGCCACGCGAGGGCGAGAGCGTGGCGGTATCCGCCGGCGGGGCGACGGTGGCGGCGCGCGCCGTGAGAACATGTTCCAGGTCTGCGAGCTGCGCGGTCGAGATCCGCCCCGTCCGGACGAGGTATTGCCCGAAGGTGACCGGCGGCCGTTCCTCGTCGAAGCGCGCCGAGTCGATCGCAAGGAGGTCGGGATCGAGGAGGCGCTGTTGGACGGCGAGCTTGCCGAGATCGCGATCGCGGTCGGTTGGCATTGCGCCGGGGAGTATAGCGAGGTGTTCGAG
>WSZJ01000029.1 GCA_009773755.1 Planctomycetota bacterium
CCCCACTCTCTATTCCGCAGGAACACGCACGCTTTATTGAAAATCGCTTGCGCGTCGCTCTGGCCTCGGTGGCTTGAAAGTGCAAGAGTCCACAACCCGGAACTCGCAACTAAAGTCGCAAGCCGCGCGTCTCCGGAAAACCAAGAAGCAGGTTCATGTTCTGCACCGCCTGCCCGGCCGCGCCTTTGCCGAGGTTGTCGATCGCGCTGATCACGACCAGCCGCCCGCGTCTGTCCGATTCGAACCCTCCCAGCACAGCGCGGTCCGTGCCTCGCACGTCGCGGAAGTCGGGAATCTTCTCCTGCACCCTGATCACCGGCTCGTTGCGGTACGCCTCCTCGTACAACTCGCGGAAGTCCCCTTCGCCGCGCACGAAGAGATGCGCGGTGACGATGAGCCCTCGGAACGCCGGGACGACGTGGGGCGTGAAGTGCACCATCATTCCCAGCGCGCGCTCGATCTCCGCGACGTGCGCGTGGTTCGCGAGGTGATAGGGCATGAGATTGTCCAGGAGCACCTTCGGGTCGTTCCTCTCATTCGGCTTCCGCCCCGCGCCGGAGTAACCGCTCTTCCCGTCAAACACCGCGCGCTCCACCAGCCCTTCCTTTACCAGGGGCCACGCCGCCAGCAGGCACGCCGTCGCATAACAGCCGGGATTGGCAATCGCGTCCGACGTCGCGATCTCTCCCCGGTACATCTCAGGCAACCCATATCGCCATTCGCCTCGCCAGTCGCGCGACAGGTCGACCAGCTTCGATTTCGTGAACAGCGGCGCGAGCCGTTTCGCAATCCCCTCGCTCGTCGCGAAGAAAACAAGGTCAGGCTGAAGCGCCGCGATCTGCTCGGGGTTCTTGTCGCTGAAGCGCTCTTCGCCGGTCCAATCGGGGAACGCGTCCCGAAGGGGCTTTCCCGGGGAGGATTCGCTCTGAAGGGCGACGACCTCGACTCCGCCATGGCCGCGCAGAATGCGCGCAAGTTCGCCGCCGGCGTAGCCGGAGGCGCCGAGGACGGCGACGGTTTTGCGGACGGCGGGCATGCGAAGTGTCAGACTCTAGAGCCTCCCGGCGGCGAAGGAAAGGACCGGACGATAGAATGGCCGCCGCTGCTGAATTCCAGGGAGCTCCATGATTCGATTCTCGTGCGCCTGCGGCAAGGATCGCCAGGTCCCCGACATGTTTGCGGGACGGAGCGTGAAGTGCCCCGACTGCGGCGCAGTGACCGTGGTTCCCGCCGCGGTTGCAGCGCCTGCAAGCGAAGGACTGCCGTCTCCTGTCGACGGGCCACCGGCGGCCCCGCCTCGGCCGGTGGAGCTGATCACGCAGGAGCGCTTCGTCGCCGCCAAAGGAGATTCCGGACGCCTCCGGCTTCACCTGCCGTTCACGTCGCTTTCCGGCGCGGCGCTCATCGTCGCCTTCTTCTGCATGCCATGGCTGCGCACCTCCTGCGGCAACCTCGTCATGGCCGAGCCGACCGGCTACAACCTCGCGACGAACACGGTTGACGCGGGGATGCAGGAACTCAGGGAGAAATCGGAAAAATCGATGGCAACCATGTCGAAGGCGTACGGCATGGACATGTCGACCTTCATGAAACTGGGTAATCCTGAGGAAGTGAAGGACCCACCGTGGGGAAGCAAGTCACCCGAGCTGTGGACCTTCCCCGCGTTGGGTGCGCTGCTTCTCGCGTGGGGACTCTTCAGGATCCTCGTCCCCTCGTACTCCATCGGGCGCGAAACGGTGGCGCTCCTCGTCCTCGTCCTGGGCTGCGGTGCTTTCCTCACCTATGAACGTTGCGCGTGGTACCGGAAGAAGCCGCTTCAGAACATGAAATCGGACCTGGAGAAGGCCATGCGGAAGCAGGCCGAAACGGGACCCCAATTGCCGAACATGGACGTCGATGCCATGCAGAAAGACCTCCTGGATTATTTCCTCCTGAAGGATCAACAGGGCTTCTGGCTGACCGTCATCGCCCTTTGCAGCGCCGCGCTTTCGATGACGGTGTGGCTGGTCTTCCCCGGTTCGCGGGCTGGTTGAGTCGAAGAGCCCCTACTTCGGGCGCAGCGGATCCTGCAGGGTGGGTGGAAGCTTGAGAGCGGTCTTGATCGCCCTCCGGATCTGCGACTCGCGCAGCCCGATCCAGAAGACCGTCCAGTCGCCGAATTTCACCGCGCCGGTCGACTGGTCGAAGTACCAGGAGTTGATCGGGTTCGAAGTGCGCGAGCGCCAGAAAAGTTTCGGATACTCCTGCAGCATCGCGAGCCAGACGTCGCGGCCGAGCCCTTCGCCCTGGGCTTCCTTGCGCACCGCGAACTTGTCGAGGTAGTCCATGCCCGCCATCTTGCGCATGACGGCGCAGCCGCGGTATTTCGGGTCGAGGAAGATCGACGTGATGTCGCGCTGAAAATAGTCGCGCACGAGCTTCCGGCCAAAGCTCGCCTCGATCAGCGTCCGCATCCGGTCGCGGTTGATCCCCTTCCACGTCCGGTGGTGCTCGATTTCGCTTCCGAGCTTGATGAACGTGCCGGAGCCCTTGACGGTGAAGAGTTCCTTGATGAGCGAGTGGGGGCTCGTGATGGTCACGAACATCGTGGTCGGGAGTTCGTCGAGGAGCTGCTTGGTCTCGCGCAGCTTCAGGGCCATGCCGCCGGTGACTTCGCCGCGCTCCTGCATTCCCTGCAGGTCTGCGGTGAGATTGATGAAGGGGATGATCTTGCCGCTGCCGTCGCGCACGCCTCCTTCGTCGGTGAGGAGGATGAATTTCTTCGGGCGCAGCGCGAGGACGAGGGCGCGGGCGACGACGTCGGCGTTGACGTTGAGCGGCTGGCCGTAGTCGTCGAAGCCGACGGGGGAGACGACGGGGATGCGGTCCATGCGGATCGCGCGGAAGATGGGCTTCAGGTCGATCCCCGTGACCTCGCCGACGAATCCCAGGTCGCGGTCCGGGTGCGGCCGCGCCTTCACGGCCAGCCGGATTCCCTCGGCGTCGCCGCCCTGCGCGCGGATCGCCTCGACAAGCTTGCGGTTCGCGTCCTCGAGGACTTCGCGGATGACGTCAATCGCTTCACGCGACGTCACGCGCAGGCCATCCTTCTTTTCGAACGCGATCCGTCGCACGTCCAGCTCCCGGTCGATCTGCGGTCCGCCTCCGTGCACGATCACGGGGAACAGGTCGAGATTCGTGAGGTACGCCAGGTCGCCCGACAGCACCGGCATCGTTTCGGCGAGAGTCTTCCCGCCGACCTTGATCACCGCGAACCGCGACGGATTTCCCTTCTTGAACAGCCGAAGGTAGGTGTTCGCCTCCTTCGTGTTCCCGATGTTCTTGAAGAAATTGATGATGAACTCGTAATTCTCCACGCTCGTCTTCCTCACGGGTGCGGCGCCGGCGCCGCGGGCCAGTCCTTCCGGGGGGTGCCAGGGGAGAAACGGATCACCGCTTCGCGCGCCGTTCCCCTGCTGCGCTGGAACAGGACGCCGGCCGCGCACCTCGCCGGGCCCCTTGTACAACCCCTCACTCACGGTCGCGCCCGCCTCGCCGCCGTGACGGTGGACAGTCCGAAGAGCTTCACGAATGCAGCTGCTTCGTCGGGCGTCCATGTGCTCGACTGGGCATAGACGGTTCCCTTCTGGCGCAGCTCGTTTGGCGACTCGTACGCGACAGGCAGCGCCGTGCCGCGGTGCAGCTTCACGGTCACCGTGCCTTTGACGCAACTCTGCATCGACGCCAGCATCCCCTCGAGATCGCGCGCCAGCGGATCGTAGAACAACCCGTTGTACGCCAGCTCCGTCCACTTCTTCCCGATCCCGTCCTTGAACTGGTTCTGCTCCTTCGAGAGCGTCGCCTCTTCCAGCGCCCGGTGCGCCACCAGCACCGTGTGCAGCCCCGGGCACTCGAACGCGATCCGACCCTTGATCCCGATGACGCAGTCGCCCGTATAGATGAAGCGGCCAATTCCGTGCCTCCCGGCGATTTCGTTGAGCCGCCGCAGGATCTCGATCCCGTGCAGCTTCTTCCCGTTCAACGTCACCGGCAAACCTGCTTCGAACCCGATCGTCACACGGTCGGCTTTCGATGGAGTTTTCTCAGGGGAAGCGGTGATCGTCCACGCATCCTCAGCCGGCTCTTCGCGCCGGTCGATCTCGCTTCCGGAAATCGTCACGCCGAACACGTTCTGGTTTACGGAATACCGCCCGTGCCGCTTCGCCACCCTCCAGGTACTTCATCTCCCGGTCCCGCACCGCCCCGCCCCCCTGCGCCTGGAAATCCCGGATCGGCGCGAGGATGTTGTCGCAGCCGAGCGCGCGCAGCGTGATGTCGAAGCGCACCTGGTCGTTTCCCATTCCGGTGCAGCCGTGCGCGACGCCGTCGGCGTTGAACCGCTTCGCGAACTGCACCGACTTCTCGACGATCAGGTACCGGTCGGCGCACATCACGGGGTACATCTGCTGGTAAGTCCCGTTGGCGCGGATGCAGTGCGCGATCATGCGGTCGTAGATTTCCTTCCGGCCGTCGACGAAGAAGTGCTTTTTCGCGCCGAGCTCGCGGGCGCGCCGGCCGATTTCGCGGATCTTCTCAGGCGAAAACCCGCCGGTGTCGACCAGCACCGTGATGACCGCCCACCCGCGTTCCCGCAGCCAGGGCACGCAGAACGAAGTGTCCAGCCCGCCCGAGAACGCCAGCACCGCGAGCTTCCGCTCCTCGCGCCGGCGGCTCTTCGCCGCCTTAGCCAGCGTTTTTTCGATATTCGCCAGCGTGCGACGGTCGGACTCGGTCAGCAGGGCCTCGGCCTTGCGGACCAGCGACTCGGACGTCTTCATCGACGGGGGACCCCGATTGGGCGAATGGGAGGAGGGCGCGGATTATAGCGGTGGAGGGGGTGAGGGCAAGCAGGAGGCCCCCCAGGTCAGGGGACCGTCGGCGCAGTTATCTCTTTTCCACCCCGTCCCGCAATTCCGCCTCCAGCTTTTCCAGGACCGCCATCAGCACGACGCCGCGAATGTCCTTTTCGAGCCGTTGTAGGACGTCGGCCAGCCCGGCGCCCCAGGCGCGGACGGCATCCTCCGGGGTGTCCGAAGGAAGGTCGACCAGCTTGGTGTAGGACTCTTTGAAGAGGACTTTCGCGGGCGTCCGGCCCTGGTCGACGAGAACAAACTGCACTTCGACGCAGGCCTTGAGGGTCGACTCCCGCGAGTCGATCCAGAGCTGGGTCACGTGGCCTTCGAGGATGTGGGTCGGGGGGGCGGTGCTGGAGAGTCCCGTCACGTTCTCGAAAATGCCGGCGCGGGCGAGCCAGGTGCGCGCCGCGTCGGTGACCATCTCGCGCGGCGGGACGAAAAAGGTCTCGTAGTAGTCCGTTTCCCAGGTCGTATCGGACTTGCGGTACACAAATTCAGCGCCCTCGTAGCGCGAGTTGATGGTAAAGGGCTTCACCGCGAGGATGGCGCCGTTCGGGCCGTCAGCGGCTTCGCCCGGGCGCTCGGCGCCGATCACGTGAAGGTGCCGGTCGGGGTAGTCCTTGGCGAGGCAGCCTGCGAGAAGGGTGAGCAGCAGCGCCACGGCGGTTCTGTGCATGTCCTACTTCCTTTCACGCTGCGGAGGAGGGTTGCCGAACAGGATGTGCGCGGGGTACTTCTTCGCGTAGCCGGTCAGGATTTCGGCGTCCTGCGATACGACGCGGACGTTGCCGAGCACGGCGCTGACGTCTTCCTGACCGGCGGCGACGAGCTGGTCGACCCGTCGGAGAGTCACCTGGAGGGAGGCCAGCGCCGCCGGGAGCCCCTCGGCCGTCGTGTTGATGTTCGCGAGCGTGGGGTCCAGGTCGCGGGAAACGATGACCTGAAGCGCTGCCAGGAGTGTTTTCAATTGCGCGGACAGTTCCTCGACGGTCGCGCCGGCTTTCGCGATCGTCAGGTCCGCTTCGGTGACCAGGCCATTGACGTTGTCCATCGTGCCGGGAAGTTTTTCAACGGTGGCCCGAAGATCTCTTGCCGCAGGAGCGAGTTCTTCGGTAATCCTGCGCGCATTCTCGAGGAGCGGCCCCAGATCTTTGCTCGCCGTCGCGACATTCCTGAATGCCGGGGAAAGTTCGGTCAACGCGGTGTTCACGTTCTTCAAGACCGGCGACAGGTCCTCGGTGATCAGTCGCGTCACTTCATTGATCGCCTTGCGGACATCTGCGGCCACGTCCTCGATCCTGGCGTCCGCCAGTGAGGTTACAACGGTTTCCGCCTTTGAAATGAGCTGCATCGCGGCGCTGGGGACGGACGGAATCTCGATGTACTCCGGCTTCCAGGTGATCGTGATTCCGCCGGGGAACTCATTGACAGGGGCATTGTCATCCAGTCCCGCCGCCTTTTCGCCGTCGATCACCTTCTTCTTTTCCGCGACGTAGTTGAATTCCATGTAGGCAAGAGACCCGATCAGGTCCTTTGCGTAGCTGGCCCTGAGCCCGCGTTTGACCTCCAGGTCGATGACCTCCTTGGGATCGTGATGAATTCCCGAGCGGTCCTTGAAGGCGCGTTTGTCGATCTCCATCCGGACCACGACGTACTTTCCGGACTCCGCAAAAGCCTCCCCTCCGCTGCCCTCGCCATAGGTCTGATAGGCGAATGACACCGAGACGACGGCGCCGACCGGCACTCCCCGGTACTTGACCTGCGACCCGGTTGCCAGCCCCGGCACCGCTTCATTCAGGTACGTCTCCACCATGATCCCCTCCTCCCTGAAAACACCGGAGCCGAAGAGGACCAGGCCGCCGCTTCCTACAAGGACGGCGGCGATGACGAAGATGCCGATCCGGAGATAGGCGGACTTGCTCATGCGGTTTCTCCTGAAGATTGTGCCGAGGCTTCTCTGTTGAAGAACTGCCGGACGAAGGCGTTGTCGCTGTGGTCGCGCAGCTCCGCGGGCTTGCCGGTCGCCACGATTTTTTTCACGCGCTTGTCGAGCATGATGACGCGGTCCGCGATCGAGTAGATGCTCGGAAGCTCGTGCGTGACCACGACGAACGTCACGCCGAGCGTCCGCGCGAGCCGCTTGATCATCGCGTCCAGGTCCGCGCTCGTCACAGGGTCGAGCCCGGCCGAGGGCTCGTCGAGGAAGAGAATCCGCGGGTCGAGCGCCATGGCGCGGGCGATCGCGGCGCGTTTCTGCATGCCGCCGGAGATCTCGCTGGGGAAGTGATTCTCGAAACCCGAGAGGCTGACGAGCTTGAGTTTCATTTTCGTGAGGAGGGTCATTGCTTCGTCGGGGAGGTCGGTGAATTCCTCCATGGCGAGGCGGACGTTCTTCATGAGCGTCATGGAGCCGAAGAGCGCGCCGCTCTGGTACATCACGCCGATCTTGCGCAGGATTTTCAGCCGCAGCTCGCCCTCAGCGCTCGCGAGGTCGTCCCCTTCAATGAGGATCTTGCCGGTCGCCGGCTTGTAGAGCCCGATCATGTGCTTGAGGAGCGTGCTCTTGCCGCAGCCCGACCCGCCGAGGATCACGAAGACTTCGCCCGGGTAGACCTCGAACGAAATGTCATCGATCACGACGGCTCCGTCGTACGCGGCCGTGAAATTCTCCACGCGGATGATCGGCTCGGGCATCAGAGCCCCAGCGAGAAGTAGACGACGGCGAACACGGCATTGGACAGGATGATGAGGACGATCCCTGCGACCACGGCGCGGGTCGTTGATTCGCCCACGGCGCTGGCGCCCGTGCCCGTCTGGAGGCCGCGCAGGCAGCCGATCCCGGCGACAAGGAGACCGAATACGAGGGACTTGAAGAGTCCGGCGGGAAGGGCGCTGATCGGAACGGCCTGCTGCACCTGGCTGATGAAAATCACGGGAGGAAACCCGATCATCGACATGACGACCATGCCTCCGAGAAGCGCGAACAGGTCCAGGAAGACCGTGAGGAGCGGGGTGACGATGACGACGGCCATGACCCGCGTGGCGACGAGAAAGCGGACCGGCGGGATCCCCATCGTGGTGAGCGCATTGATTTCCTCGTTCACCCGCATGGTCCCGATTTCAGCGGCGAATGCGCTTCCCGATCGTCCGGCCAGAATGATCGCGGTCATGAGCGGGCCGAGTTCCTTGATCACGGACATCGCGACCAGGTCGGCGACCCGGATTTCCTGGCCGAAATCCCTCAGGGGAATGATGGCCTGGAACGCGAGGATGAGGCCGATGAGAAAGCCGATGAGGGCGATCAGCGGAAACGCGGTGACTCCCGCCTGCTCGAGGACCCGGAACATGTCGTTCCATCGGAACGATCGCGGGTGGGCCAGTGCGCTTCCGAGGGTCGCGACGACTTCCCCCGTGAAGGCAAGTTGCGCCAGGGCGTCCTTGTAGACCGACCAGACCGAGCGGCCGACCGATTCCACGAACGGCGACTCCTTCGGCGGGCGGGGAGGCGTGTCAAGTGAGCCGGGAGGGAATGCGTCGAACAGCGGTTTGACGTTCTCGGCCACGCCGCGCGAGCCGAAGGGGACGCTCTCCGCGAGAAGCCTGTCCCGAAGCCGGACGTAAAGCGCGACCCCGGCGCCGTCGACGTAGGTCATCCCCGTCGCGTCGAAGACCACGGTGACGGGGCGTTTGCCCGCAAGGGCGTCTTCGGCGGCGCGCCAGGCGGCTCCCGTGGAGCTGGTGTCGAGCCGGCCCTCGATGAAGAGCGTGAGGGTGCCTTCCGTGAAATCCGAGCGCAGGACTGAGGTGGCGGTGGCGGCCGGCATTCGAGGGGGATTCTGCCCTGAGGGTTCCTGTGGGAGAATGAATTAAGGTCCATCCAAAATCCGGGCGAGTCACCTGGGCCAGCGCCTCACGGCCGCTTTCCGGGCCTGCCCTTCCCGCGGCGCCGCTTCCTCGCAGGCTTCTGCGCCGCCAGCACGTCGCGCTGGTTCCCGCCGGATCTCCCCGGTTTCGGGGCGTCCCCGATCCGGTCCACGACCACGGCCGGTAGGCCGGTCTGAAGGCGCTGGAGCAGGGAACGCAGGCGCGACTGGAAGCCGCGCGGTGGAGACATTTTGCGCTGCGCCTCTTTCAGCCGTTTGAAGAAGGCGTTTTCGATCGCTTCGGCGGCGCGGGCGTTCCAGGGGCGTTTCACGAGCGCGCTCCTTCCGCGGACGCGGTCCGCTTCTTGAGGTGAGTGACCGCCCGGTGCAGCCGGACGCGGGCGGCGTTGGACGTGATCCCGAGCCTTCGGGCGATTTCCGAAATGTCCAGTCCGTCGGCGAAACGCAGATGCACGATGAGGGCCTGGTCGTGGGGAAGCGTCGCGAGGGCGGACTCCAGCGGGGCGCGGTCATCGGAGGCGGGCAGTGCGGCGGCAGGAATCAGGTTGACGGGCAGTTCCTCGAGCGGGACTTCGCCGCGGATGCCGGTTTTGCGCACGTGGTCGAGCGCCGTGTTCCGGACGATCCTGGCCAGCCAGGCGACGGCCTTGTGCTTCTCCCGCAGCGTGCCGTAGCTCTGCCAGGCCTTGATCACGGCGTCCTGAAGCGCGTCCTCGGCGGCGTGGGAGTTCCGGAGGATTCCATAGGCGACGGCGAAGAACGCGCGGGAGTTCGTGAGAACGATGCGCTGAAACTCGCCGGCTTCATCGGCCGCCACCGCCATGTCCACTGTTCTCCGTCTCATTCCTTGAGCGGCGAATTCTAGCCATGGCCTGCCGAAGCGGCCAACGACTTCGCCCCAGACCGCATTTCCCGGCAGGACAATCCGGCACCGCCAGGCGTCTGTCGGGCTCAGGCTCAAGTCTCTCATTCGCTGCGCGATACCCATGCAACCCTGACGAATGGGCCGACGAATTATTACCGGGAATCGCCGTTCTTCGTCGCCATGCGGTACAGCTCGGCCTTCATTTCGCAAGCGTTCCACCCCGGATGGACCTCGCGAATCCGGGCGACCAGCGCAGCCAGGTGCGGCGCCGCGAAGCTGCTCCCGGTCGCCTGCCGCCACGAGCCACCCTTCCAGGCCACCTCGATCGACACCCCGCGGCACACGAACTCCACCAGCTGATTTCGACGGCGCCGGATCGTAAGTCCTTGCAGCCGACCGAAATCGGTCGAAATGACAGTGGGGAAGCAGGCGGGAAACTCTTCTTTGCGGAAGTCGAAGTTGTTGCATGCCGAAACGACCAGCACGTTCCGGCAAAAGGCGCGGTCCACAAATCGTTTGTAGGCCTCCAGGTGGTGCGCCGCCGGAGTCCCGAAGCTGCAGTTGATTATGTCGTACCTTTGATCGAGCGCCCATTGCAGTCCTGAAAGGACTGCCGATGAAGAGGCTCGAAGGTCGCCGCCGAGGACGCGCAGGCTTTCGATCCGGGCCCCCGGCGCGAAGGCGCACAGAATCGCCGCGACCGCCGTCCCGTGACCGAGGACGTCTATTCCCCGCCGTTCTTCGACCGGTGCTGCGCGCCGGAAGTTCCAGCAACGGATCCGCCGGCCATCGAAGACCGGGTGCGAAGTCTCGACGCCGGAATCGACGATCAGCACGCGGACATTTTTTCCCGTTGCCGACGGGTGGGCCGCTTCGCTCACTTTCGCCGCTCCCGGTCCGCAATCAGGCGGCCCAGAAGCTGCGCCTTCCAGGAAAGAGTCTCCAGAACGGAGGCCCGGAATTCGCGACCCCGCTTCGGATTGATGACCGAGACGACGCCTGCCAGCTCCCCAGCGACCGTCACGGGCGCCGCCGCCATCGCCCGCGTCGCCGTCCCGGTCTTCCGGTCCACGGACGTGTTGTGCCCGTGCCCCGGCCCGATCACCGCGGCGATCCCCGTCGCCGCGACCATCCCCACGACGCTGTCCGCGACCGGCACCGACGACCGCTCCACGACCTCCGGCGTCGCGCCCACGTTCAGCGCCGCCTCCAGTCGCTTCCCCGTCGCCGACAGCGCCCAGAGCGTCGCTTCCATGCCGCCGCACTCCCGCACCACCGACCGCAGGAGCCGGCGACCGGCAGCGGCGAGGCGCGCGCCGCGAATGTCCGCGCGGCGGGGAAGCGCCGTGCGTTCCGGGTCAGCCCTCTTTCCAGCCATCGGCTCCCCTCCCATTCCGCGGCGGAGAAATCGTCCGGCCGCCATGTGAGCGGAACTCACGCGTGGGAGTCAAGTTATCGAACTCGTCGGCGGATTCGGCTCTACAATCCCGCGGTCCACTGCGGAGGTGGTCTTGCCGGAGCCAGACGTCACCGAAATCCGACGGCGCCTGCTTCACGCACTGCCCTGGCCTCTCGCCCAGGCGCTGCGGCGCGCGCACAACGAGAAAACCGCCCAGGGGCGGCACAATGCGGCATACCTGTTCTTCGAGGCGACGCTGAAGCTCGCGGCGTGCGCGCAGATCGGGACATACATTTCGCTCGGCTCTCCCGACCAGAATCTCAACAAGGACCTCGAAGCGCTTGCCCGTGCGTCCGCCGGGACGTGGCTTCAGCTCCTGCGCGCCGTGTCGGAATTCAACGCGGGGCGCGGCGATGCGGCGCTGCTGCCGCTGGCGGGTGTCCATGCGCGGCTGAAAGAGCGGGCGGCGCTGCCCGCGGCGACGGCGTTTCTCAAGCGCGCCGAAGATGGAGGTGGATCGGGCGCCGGCAAGACGACGCCTCTGGACTTCTTCGAAGCGCTGGTCGCGTACCGCAATCACGAACTGGGGCATGGCGCGCAGCGCGAGGCCTCGTTCTACGAATCCGCCGCGGGGCTCATCCTGAGCGCGGTCATCGAGGTCGTGGAGTTCCTGAAACCGTTCGGCGACCTGCAGCTCGGGCTCTCGCGCGACGTCCCGGTCGACGTGACAGGGGAGACCGTGCGACGCTTCATGGTGCTGAAGGGCGACGGGCTGGTGGACTACGTCGACGGCACGAAGGAGGACGCCGCCCTCCCCGCCGGAAGACTCTGGCTCTTCCAGGGCGCGCTGCGTGTGCCGCTTCACCCGCTCGTGATCTACGAGTCGGGAGAATCGGACCGCGTCGGCTTTCTCAACCGCGTGGTCGGCCGGCCGCAGGGGAACGCCGTGGTCGTGCGGCGCTGCGAATACCTCGACTACTACTCGGGGGACCGGCTGCAGTCGCGCGACGCGGCGCAGGAGCTGGCGGCGCTGTTCACGACGCTTCTCAAGACGCAGGTGACCGTCGCGGAAGTCGAGAAACTCGCGGGCGCGGAGGACTCGGCTGACCTCGTTCTCGCGCCGAAGGCCGGCAACGCGATCATCGGCGACTACGAAATCCTCGGCGAGCTGGGCCGGGGAGGCATGGGCGTGGTTTACAAGGCGCGGCAGCACAGCCTCAACCGCATCGTCGCGCTCAAGGTCCTCCCGCCCGCGCTCGGCGGCGATCCGGTCCGCGTGGCGCGCTTCCGCCGCGAAGTCAGGGCGCTGTCCCGCTGCGACCATCCAAACGTCGTCAAGGTGCTCTCCGCGGGTGAGGACGGCGACCGGCTCTGGTACGCGATGGAGTACGTGGAGGGATCGGATCTCGCGGGGCTGTACGAGGTACTGGCGCGCTGGGGATCTCTTTCGGGAGGTGTCCTCAAGGAAGCTCACCTGAAGGAAGCGATTAACTCGGCCTCGACGCTGAGCCGCGTGAAAAAGGAGATCACTTCCAGCGGGACGACGGACAGCGTCGAGGTGATCGAAGCGAAAATCGCCGCCGCGATCCCCGACATCCCGAGGATCTTCGAGGGCCGCAACTATTACGTGCGCCTTGCGGAAGTGATTTCCGAGGCGGCCGAGGGGGTGCAGCACCTCCACGAGCGCGGCGTGATCCACCGCGACCTCAAGCCGGCGAACATCATGCTGACCTCGGACGGGAAGCGTGCCGTTGTCATGGATCTGGGTCTCGCGCTCGTCGAGGACGCGAGCATGAGTCTCACAAAGAGCCAGGACAAGATCGTCGGGACGCTCCGGTACATGTCGCCCGAACAGGCGGACATGCAACTGCGCGACGACCTCGTCGACGAGCGCTCCGACATCTACTCGCTCGGCGCGACGCTGTACGAGCTCGCGACGCTCACGCCGATCTTCGAGGCGCGCAACGAGATCCAGCTGCTCGAGAAGGTCCAGCGAAAGGAGCCGGTGCATCCGCGCAAAGCGAACCGCAGCATCCCGGAGGACCTCGCGACGATCGTCCTGAAAGCCACCGCGAAAGACCGCGACCAGCGTTATCCACGCGCCGGAGCAGGGTCCCGCGAATCTCCGGCCGCGAGCCTCGCCGAGGACTTGCGCGCATTCTCGAAGAGCGAGCCGATCCGCGCCCGGCCGCCCTCGGCGTTCCACTACCTGGCGCTCTTTTATCGCCGCAACAGCACGCTCGTCCACGCTGCCACGGCGGGAGCGTTGATGCTCCTCGTGGCGGTCTTCGGCGTGATGTTCAAGCTGGATCAGCGACGGATCGATGCCGAAACCGCCTGGGGTGAAGCCGCGGCCGAGGCTGTTCGCCGCGAACGCAGCGAGGCGCTCTTTGAGACCCGCGCGAAAGCCGCCAAGCTTCTGGTCGATGCCCAGCTTGGAGCATCGGAGGCCCGCGCCTCCTGGCAGCAATACGGCGGCTCGTTCGACTCCTACCGCGAATCACTGCTGCGGGCAGCGGAGACCGCCATGAAGGCCGCGAGCGTCGACACCGACTACGCCGCGCCGCACAGCACGGCAGGCGCGTGCCTCCGCGACGCGGGCGAACCGGTCCGGGCCCGCGCCGCCTTTGAACGCGCCCTCGTCCTCGACCCGTCCGACCACGTCGCCCTCCTGGGACTCGCCGAAATGGACATCGAGAATGCGTTCATGTCGGCCGCAGTCCTGTTCCTCAACGGCGAAATGGCGGCGCAGCTGCAGGAAGGCTCGCTCCGCCGGGCCCTCGGCCATCTGGACGCGCTCTGCGCTTCGGCGGAAGCGAGTCCCGAAGCGCGCGAGCGGCTTCCCGGATTACGGCTGCTGGCGGGAGGGAAGGCAAAAGAAGCGTCCGGAGAATTCGCGAGGGCCGCTGAGAAGTCGCCTCGCCCTTCGCCGATGTGGGCTTATGCGGCGCTTGCGGATCTTCGATTCAATCCGGGCGAACAGGGCAAGATCCTCCATGAATACGCCGAAAAGGCCGTCCAGCTGTCTCCTCGTGATCCCCTGGCCCTGTCCTGCCGGGCGCTGATTGCGGTCTCCATACGCGACGCGGACACGGCCCAGCGGTGTCTCGACGAGTGCGTCCTGCGCAACCCCCGGTATGCCCCGGCGTACTACCACCGCGCGATGTTCCGCTACTACCAGCTCAAGTACTGGGAGCGCGAACCGCCGCTGAGCGAGGACGAAAACAACGCTCTCTGGCTCAAGTGGACTCCCGGGATCTTGTCCGACCTCGATCGCGCCTGGGAACTCGACCCCAACCCGGTCTTTCTCCCGGGATCCCTCCAGTTCCGCCTCCTCATCGCCTACGGCGCGGCCGCGGATCCCGCAACGTGGCACGAATCCGTGTTCGACAAGGTGATCGAGGAATACGACCGATTCCTTGTCCTGTTTCCCGGCGACCAGATGATCCACCAGGAGCGCGCGGGAGCCGCGTTCACGGCCGCAGTCAGACTCTGGAAGTTCAAACCGGAAGAGAGAAAGCAGCGCTTCCCCCGCATCGAGGAGCACCTGCTCGACAGCATCGATCACTACCTCAAGTGCGCTGAGATGGATTCGGGAAGCGCCTATCTCGTCCGCGCCCGCATGACGCTGGCCCGCTTCCGGCGGGAGATGGGGAAGATCGACGCGGACGCTGAAAATGAGGAGCTCCGCGAACTGCTCAAGATGATGGACGACAACGTCGCCCGCACCAAAATCGTCGCTTTCCACCACGAGATTTTCCGGGGCCAACTCCTCGCCCGTCTGGGTCGGGGCGAGGAAGCCATAGCGCTCCTGCAGAAGAAGCTCGACGGGAACAAGTGGCGGTCGGATGAACGCCAGGCGCTTCAGAACGCCATCGATGAGATTCGCGGGAAGAGGTAGGCGCCCCGCCTGCAGTCCGGGCGGGAGGCGCCGCTTGATATGATCCGCCGGATCGTGGCGCGTGTTGCCCCACGCCATGGCAGGCCGTGCGCCCCGCCGACATGAACGGAGGTCGCCCTGTCCGAGCCCGATGTCACTGAAGTCCGGCGTCGCCTGCTGCATGCGCTGCCGTGGCCGCTGGCGCAGGCTCTAAGGCGCGCCCACAACGAGAAGACGGCGCAGGGGCGGCACAACTCGGCGTACCTTTTTTTCGAAGCGACGCTCAAGCTCGCCGCCTGCGCGCAGATCGGGACCTACATTTCGCTGGGTTCGCCCGACGCGAAGCTCAACAAGGATCTCGAGGCGCTGGCGAAGGCGTCCGCGGGGACGTGGCTTCAACTGCTGCGCGCGGTGTCGGAGTTCATCGCGAAACGTGGAGACGCGGCGCTTCTGCCTCTTGCGGGAGTCCACGCGCGCCTGAAAGAGCGGGCGCTCTTGCCTGCAGCGACCGCGTTTCTCCAGCGAGCGGCCGAAGCTGGAGCCGCAAGACAGGGGAAGACCACTCCCCTGGAGTTCTTCGAGGCGCTGGTCACCTACCGCAACCAGGAGCTCGGGCACGGCTCGCAGCGCGAAGCGGCGTTCTACGATTCCTGCGGCGCGCTGATCCTGAGCGCCGTGATCGAAGTCATCGAGTTAGTCCGGCCCTTCGCGGACCTCCAGCTCGGGCTCTCGCGGGACGTCCCGGTCGACGTGACGGGCGAGACCGTGCGCCGTTTCATGGTGCTCAAGGGCGACGGTCTCGTGGACTACGTCGACGGGTCGAAGGAGGACGGCGCCACCCCTGCCGGCCGGCTGTGGCTTTTCAAGGGAGGCGCGCGCGTCCCGCTTCATCCCCTCGTAATCTACGAGTCCGGCGAATCCGACCGCGTCGGCTTCCTCAACCGCGTGGTCGGCCGTCCGCAGGGAGACACGGTCGTCGTGCGGCGCTGCGAGTACCTCGACTACTACTCGGGCGACCGGCTTCAGTCGCGCGATGCGGCTCAGGAGCTGGCCGCGCTGTTCACAGCCCTGCTCAAGAAGCAGGTAAGCGTCGCCGAAGTGGAGAAGCTGGCCGGCGGCGAGGACTCCGCGGACGTGGTTGTCGCCCCCGGGGCCGGCAACGCGGTGATCGGGGACTTCGAGCTGCTGGGGGAGCTCGGTCGCGGCGGCATGGGAGTGGTCTACAAGGCGCGCCAGCACAGCCTTCACCGGATCGTGGCCCTGAAAGTTCTGCCGCCCGCGCTCGGCGGCGACCCCGTACGGGCGGCGCGCTTCCGCAGGGAGATCCGCGCGCTTGCCCGCTGCGACCACCCCAACATCGTGAAGGTGCTTTCGGCGGGAGAAGACGGCGACCGGATGTGGTACGCGATGGAGTACGTCGAGGGCTCGGACCTGGCGGGGCTCTTCGAGGTGCTCGCGCGCTGGGGCGCGGTTTCCGGCGGGATGCTCAAGGAAGCGCACCTGAAGGAAGCGATCACCTCGGCCACCGCGCTGAGCCGGGTGAAGAAGGAGATTTCGTCGAGCGGCGCCACGGACGAGGTGGAGACGATCCAGGCGAGAATCCAGGCCGCAATCCCGGACGTGCCGAGAATCCTTGAGGGCCGCGACTACTACGTGCGGCTGGCGGAGGTGGTGGCGGAAGCCGCTGAGGGAGTGCAGCACCTGCACGAGCGCGGCGTGATCCACCGAGACCTCAAGCCCGCGAACATCATGCTCACGTCCGACGGCAAGCGCGCGGTCGTGATGGACCTCGGGCTGGCGCTTCTTGAAGACGCCAGCATGAGCCTGACGCGCAGCCAGGACAAGATCGTCGGGACGCTGCGTTACATGTCGCCCGAGCAGGCGGACATGCAGTTGCGTGATGACCTCGTTGACGAGCGTTCGGACATCTACTCACTGGGCGCGACGCTCTACGAGCTCGCGACGCTCACTCCGATATTCGAAGCCCGGACGGAAATCCTGTTGCTCGAAAAGGTGCAGCGCAAGGAACCCGTCCACCCCCGCAAGGCAAATCGCTGCCTTCCCGAGGACCTGGCGACGATCATTCTCAAGGCCACCGCGAAAGACCGTGAACAGCGCTACCCCCGTGCCGCCGCCGGCTCACGCGACGCCCGGGCGCTCAGCCTCGCCGACGACCTCACGGCCTTCGCCCGGAACGAAACGATCCGTGCCCGCCCTCCGTCCGCACTCCACTACCTGAAACTGTTCTATCGAAGACACAGCTCGCTCGCGCATGCCGCCCTGGTGGCCACCGCAGCGCTGGTCCTCGCGACCGTCGGCGTCCTCTACAAACTGGATCAGCGCGCCACCGAGGCTGAGAACGCCATCGCTGAGCGCGACCGCTCCGACGCCCGCCTCCTCGCCAGCAGGGAAGCCGCCGCTCTGCTCGCCGAAGCGGAAATCCTCGCGACCCGCGCCCGCATCGACTACCGGCAGTTCGGCGGTCCATTCGAGGCCTACCACGCAGGCCTGATCGCCGCTTCCGAAAAGGCTCGCGAAGCGGCGAAGCGCGATCCGACCTTTTCTCCCCCCTGGTCCACCGCCGGCTCCTGCCTGATGGACGCCGGCGAAGTGGGCGCCGCGCGCGACTCCTTCAAGAAGGCCATCGCCCTCGATCCCGTCAACGCCGCCGCCCGGATCGGCCTCGCAGAACTCGCCATCCACGATCTCGCGTTCCTGCTGGGCGGCTTCGAGTGGGATGCAGGGATCCGGTTTCAGTTCATGCAGAAGTGCACCCGGAATCTCGTCGCTTCGGCTTCCGAACAGCTCGAAGCGCTCCGAGGCACCCCGGGAATGGCGGACCTCGCTCCGGTGGCGGAGGGACTACGACTGATTGCCACAGGCAAGCGCCGGGAGGCGGCGGAGTATTTCGAAGCGGGCGCGGCGACCAGTTCCCGGCCCGGGCGATGGTGGCTCTATGCGTGTATTGCCTGGTCCAGCCGCCAGACGGGGGACAAGGGCGCGAACTGCGCCCGCTGCGCCGGCCGGGCGCTCGAGGTGATGCCGGGCGATCCCGAGGCGCTTTACTACCGCGGCGTCGCCAGCCTCCTCGCCGGCGGCCATGACGCGAAGAACGCAGAGGAGAAGATCGCCACCAGCGCCGCAGCGGAGCGCGATTTCAGCGCCTGTCTCAAGCGGCATCCCCGCTTCCTCTACGCACTCGCCAATCGTGCCTGGATCCGCTACGGGGGCGCCACCGTCCAGGGTCATTGGCTCCCTCAAATGTCCGATCAGGAGGCCGAGGCCTACCGAAAGGTGACGTTCCCGGTGGTCCTCGCGGACATGGAGGCTGCGTTTCGGCTCGATCCCGGAAGCGTCGTCCTCAAAGTGCTGGATTGCCAGATCCGCTACCTCGTCGCGGTTTTCAACTCCCAGGACAACGAGCCGCTCGACATGTCCCTGTTCCACCGGGCGATTTCTGCCGAGGAGTCTCTGCTCGCCGCAGCTCCGGACGCCGACTTCCTGCACGGTGAGATGGGCGGCGCCCACTTCTTTGCCGCCCGGGCGCTCCTGGGCCCGAAGGATCCGCGCGACATCGGGGTGCGCCGTGCAGAAGCCCTCCGCCATCTCGAAAAAAGCGCCGAATGCCTCATCCTGGCCAGGAAATCAGAAGAAAGCGCGATGCGCTTCTTCTGGGTCCGCACCCGCCTCCTCGACCTCAAGACGCGCAAGGAGGCGGGGCTGTGCGACGAGCCGGCGCTCCTGGCGGGATGCGACGAGGTGGTCCGCGTGATCGACGACGCATTCAAGCTCAACTGGACGGATCCGCGGGGTCCCTTGTACAAGTCCCGCGCTTACATGCTGATGGGCGAGAAAGCAAAGGCGTTGGCGGAGCTCGACGCGGGGTTGAAAAACAAGGACCTCGTGGGAGGACAGGAAATGCTGCAGACCGAACGGGACGAGGTGGGAAAGGGCGGGAAGTAGGGCGCGAACGTGCAGGGTGATGCCATTCCCTGGGAACTGGTCGAAGAGCGGAGGACTGCTTGCCCGAGCCGGCCGTGACGGAAACCCGACGACGGCTGCTTCACGCGCTGCCCTGGCCGCTGGCCCAGGCGCTGCGGCGCGCTCATAACGAGAAGACGGCGCAGGGGCGGCACAACGCGGCGTACCTGTTCTTCGAAGCGACGCTGAAGCTCGCCGCGTGCGCGCAGATCGGGACGTACATCGCGCTGGGTTCGCCGGACGCGAAGCTGAACAAGGACCTCGAGGCGCTGGCGAAGGCGTCCGCGGGAACCTGGCTTCAGTTGCTGCGCGCAGTGTCCGAGTTCATATCGAAGCGCAACGATGCGGCGCTCCTGCCGCTTTCGGGGGTCCATGCGCGGCTGAAAGAGCGCGCGATCCTGCCGTCGGCTACGGCATTCCTCCATCGTGCGGATGAAGCGGCGGCCGCGAATCCCGGCAAGACGACACCTCTGGACTTTTTCGATGCGCTGGTCAACTACCGCAACCAGGAGCTCGGGCACGGCTCGCAGCGTGAAGCGGCGTTTTACGAAACCGGGGCCGGGCTGATTCTCAAGGCGGTGATCGAAGTGGTGGAGTTCGTGAAGCCGTTCGGGGATTTTCAGCTCGGTCTTTCTCGCGACGTGCCCGTCGACGTCACGGGGGAGACCGTGCGGCGCTTCATGGTGCTCAAGGGCGACGGCCTCGTGGACTATGTCGACGGCACGAAGGACGACGCGGCATCCCCGGCCGGCCGGCTCTGGCTGATCGACGGCGCCGCGCGCGTGCCGCTTCACCCTCTGGTGATCTACGAATCCGGGGAGTCGGACCGCATCGGCTTCCTCAACCGCGTGGTCGGGCGGCCGCAAGGCGCATCCGTGGTCGTCCGCCGCTGCGAGTATCTCGACTACTACTCGGGCGACCGGCTGCAGTCGCGCGACGCAGCGCAGGAGCTGGCCGCGCTGTTCACGACACTGCTCAAGACGCAGGTGACCGTCGCCGAGGTCGAGCGGATCGCGGGGACTGAAGGTGCGACGGAGATCGTGCTCGCGCCCGCGGCAGGCAACGCGATCATCGGCGACTATGAGCTGCTGGGCGAGCTTGGCCGCGGCGGCATGGGCGTCGTCTTCAAGGCGCGGCAGCACAGCCTCAACCGCATCGTGGCGCTCAAGGTCCTCCCACCCGCGTTGGGCGGCGACCCGGTCCGCGTGGCGCGCTTCCGCAGGGAAATCCGCGCGCTGTCCCGCTGCGACCACCCGAACGTCGTGAAGGTGCTGTCGGCAGGAGAGGACGGCGACCGGATGTGGTACGCGATGGAGTACGTCGAAGGCTCGGACCTGGCGGGACTCTACGAAGTCCTCGTGCGCTGGGGCTCCAGCTCGGGTGGAGTGCTCAAGGAAGCGCACCTGAAGGAGGCTCTGACTTCGGCCTCGGCGCTGGTCCGCGTGAAGAAGGAGATTTCCGCGGGCGGCGCCAGGGACGATGTCGAGAAGATCCAGGCGACAATCGCCGCCGCGATCCCCGAAATGCCGAAGATTTTCGACGGCCGCGACTACTACGTTCGCCTGGCCGAGGTCATGGCCGAGGCCGCCGAGGGCGTGCAGCACCTTCACGAGCGCGGCGTCATCCACCGCGACCTCAAGCCCGGCAACATCATGCTGACTTCCGACGGCAAGCGCGCGGTCGTCATGGATCTGGGTCTCGCGCTCGTCGAGGACGCCAGCATGAGCCTCACCAAGAGCCAGGACAAGATCATAGGCACGCTTCGCTACATGTCGCCCGAGCAGGCGGACACGCAACTACGGGACGATCTCGTCGACGAAAAGTCCGACGTCTACTCGCTCGGAGCGACGCTCTACGAGCTTGCGACGCTGACGCCGATTTTCGAAGCGCGCACGGAGATCCAGCTGCTCGAGAAAGTACAGCGCAAGGAGCCCGTCCACCCCCGCAAAGCAAACCGCAGCCTCCCCGACGACCTCGCGACGATCATCCTCAAGGCCACCGCCAAGGACCGCGACCAGCGATACCCGAGGGCAGGAGCCGGCACTCGCGAGGGCAATACGCTCTGTCTTGCCGACGACCTCACGGCATTCGCCCGGAACGAGCCGATCCGCGCGAAGCCCCCGTCCGCATTTCATTACCTCATTCTTTTTTACCGCAGAAACCAGCCGCTGGCGCACACCGCCGTCTTCGCCACGCTGCTGCTCGTTCTCGCCACACTCGGCGTCCTCTTCAAACTGGAGCAGAGCCGCATCGATGCCGTGACTGCGCGAAACCAATTTGAAGTCCGCAGCAATGCGGCCAAGGTTCTCGCCGATGCACAGATCCGCGCCTCCGACGCCCGCGCTTCCTGGCAGCAGTTCGGCGGTTCGTGGGACTTGTACCGCGAATCGCTCCTGCATTCGGCGGACATCGCCATGAAAGCAGCCCTCGAGGATCCCCTCTTCGCCGCCCCGCACAGCGCCGCCGGGGCCTGCTTTCGCGATGCCGGTGAGCCTGTCCAAGCCCGGGCAGCCTTCGAACGCGCACTCCTCCGGGATCCCGGCGACCACGTCGCCCTCATGGGCCTCTCCGAAATGGAAATGGAGGACGCCTTTGTGGCTTCTGCCGTGAATTTCCTGAATAGCGACGCTGCCGTTGCCTTGCAGAGCCGGTGCCTTCGGCGGGCCCTCGACTATATGGACAGGCTTTGCGTTTCTCCGGCGGCAAGCCCAGAAGCACGCGAGCGGATTCCCGGTCTGCGGCTGCTGCAGCAAAAGAAGACAATGGAGGCATCGCGGGAATTCGCACGAGCCGCACGTCTGTCGCCGCGTCCCGCGACGATGCGGGCCTACGCGGTGCTCGCGAGCCTGAGCTACAACCCGGTTGAAATGAAGAACTCCTACCACGAGGACGCCGAACAGGGGTTCCTTCTGTCCCCGCGAGATCCGCTCGTCCTCTCCTGCCGGGCTCTCGTCGCGGTCGCCGAGCGGGACGGCGCCACCGCCGGTCGCTGTCTCGACGACTGCATCACACGCAACCCGAGATACGCCCCGGCGTACTACCACCGCGCGATGTTCCGTTACTACCAGATCCAACACTGGAACCCCTCCGACCAGATCCTTCCGAAGGACGAAGAAGCTGCTCTCTGGCGCGAATGGACTCCAAAGATCCTCGCCGACCTGGATCGCGCATGGGAGATCGACCCCAACCCTGTCTTCCTCCCCGGATCCCTTCAATTTCGCTTTGTAGCTGCCTGTAATGCCGCGGATGATCCCGAGACTTGGCACGAGCCCGTCTTCGACAAGGTCATTGTGGAATACGACCGCCTGCTCGCTCTGTTTCCAGACGACCAGGGAGTCCGCCAGGAGCGCGCAGGTGCAGCCTTCAGTGCCGCCGTCACCCTCTGGAATCACAATCCGGACTCCAGAAATGGCCTCTTCGGTCGCGTCGAGGCTCTTCTGGCCGATAGCATCGACCAATACCAGAGGTGCCCCCAGAAAGACCATGACTCCGCCTACCTCGTCAGGTCACGCATGACTCTGGCTCGTTATCGGCGAATGGCGGGCAGGATTGACGTTGCGGTCGAAGCCGCGGAACTCAGCGACCTTCTCGTTCTGCTGGAGACCGCTGTCGCCAGATCCAAAATCAGGCCTACGTTCAATTATGCGCTCTTTCGTGCCCAGATCCTGGCGTCCCTGGGTCGGCGCGAGGAGGCCATTGCCCTCGTGCAGCAACAGCTCGACTTTCAGAAATGGGCGGCCTCAGATCAGAAGCGAATGCGGGACCTCATGGAACAGATCCGGGCGATGAAGTGATTGGCCGAAGCTCCATGAACCTGATGAACCACTTCGGAAGTGGATGGCCGAATGGGATTCCTATCTTCGTTCAACCAGAGCGCACTGAACTTCACGGTTGTCCGCACCAGATCTTGCTTCAGATCCTCAGGTCGTTTCCCGCCAGCCGCAGCCCCGGAACCGGTTTCTCAACCCCCTTCAAGACCAGCAGTTCGAGCTGCCCACGAACTCGCGCCGCTTCCCCGGTCGCCCGCAGGCACACGACCTCCCCCGGATTCGCCGCAGCCTGCAGCCGGGCCGCGAGGTTCGTGGTCATCCCGATCGCCGCGAACTCCGTCTTGAGAAGGCTGCCGAGTGCGCCGAGGACGACCGGGCCCGAAGCCACGCCCGCACGCAGGTTGAGCCCCCAGCGGTCGCCGAGAGCCTCGCGGACCTGGGTGATGAGGGTGGCTTTGCGGACGAGCTCGGTGGCAAAGGAGAGGGCGCGGCGCTCCTGGCCGGGGCCCTGGGCGATGGCGAGGAGGCCGTCGCCGAGGTAGGACATGGGGCGGACGTGGTGGCGGACGAGGAGGGGGACGGAGAGCTCGAAGAGGCCGCGGACGGTGCGCATGACGTCTTCGGGGGAGAGTTCCTGGGAGCGCGGGGTGAAGCCCACGAGGTCGGCGAAGACGACGGTGACCTTTTCCTTCACGGTGCGGCTCATTTCGGCGAGAGAGCGGCCGGTGAAGCGGCGGATCAGCTGCTCGAGGAAGCCTTCGGGGTCGAGGCGGCGGTAGGCTTCATCGACGCGGTCGATCCAGAGCGGGTTGTTGGCGGACGCCGCGCGGCGCGCTGCCGTGACGAGGTGCCCCTGCATTGCCTTCATGTCCGCCCGCGATTTCGCGTTGTCGGCGAGCAGCAGCCAGAACATGACTTCGCCCTCGGTCACGACGCCGGCGGCCTTGAAGAGCGCGCTGAATTCGCGGATCGCGCGGGGGCCCTCGACGGGGCGGACGCCGAAGCGGGCTTCCCAGTAGTGAAGCAGGCACTGCTGGTCGCGCAGCTTGAAGTACGGCCGGGCGCGGGCGAGTTCGCGGCCGGAGGAATGCCGGTCGCGATTGGCGGCGGCGACGCGGGCGAGGGCGACGTGCGCGTAGCCGAGGAGGTAGTGGGGGGAAAGGCCGCGGAGCAGACGGCGGAGGTGCGCCGCTTCGCGCGTAGCCGGCAGTCCGGCCGCGAGGAGCGCGTCGAGAAGGGAAGTCCTGAGCCGCAATTCGGCGGTTGCCGCAATCCGCCCCTTCAGCGATTTGAGCGATTCCGTGAGCAGCGAAACCACGTCTGCCGCGTGCCCGACACGCGATTCGAGCCGCGCGAGGTTTCCGATCGACACGGCGACTCCCTGGTAGTCACCTGCAGCGCGCTTGAGCTTCACCACGGCGCGCAGCACCCGCCGCCCCTCCTCCCATGCTCCTTGCCCCGAGAGCGTCTGCGCGAAAGTATCGAGAATCCAGATGCGCGCCGGGCAGTCGCCGATGCCGCGAAGCGCGTTCAGGAGCGCTTCCTGCGCCTCGTCGAAGCGGTTGATGCGGACGCAAAGGACGCCGAGCTGGTGCCACGCGCGGGCGGCGGTGTCCGGGTCGGCCGCTTCGAGCTTCGCGGCGAACGCGCGGATCTCCGGCGCGCGCCGCGCCAGCACCTTGCCGTCCGCGCGCCGGATCTCGATCCGGTACTGAATAAACTTCGCGACCGCGCGCCAGGGGCCAAATCGGGGAAGCGACTTTGCGGCGCGGAGCAGACGGTCCGCTTCCTCAGGGCGAAGCGCAAGTTCCGCGAGTGCGGCCGCGCGGAGATTCGCCAGCCAGGCCGGCTCATTCCGCCGCGCGCGAACCGGAGGAGTCCCGGGCTGGACCGTTTCGATCTCCCTCCACCACGGTCCGGTCGCTCTACTCGCGATCAGCGTTTCTCTCCTCGCGGGATGAACAGGAACTGCCCCATGTCGTCGTGTTCCTGGTCGCGCCAGTGAAGGGGATTGAGCTTGAGTTTCCGCTTCGCCGCGATTTCGGGGACACGCTGCTTAAGGTAGCTCCCCAGCTCCTCGTCCGTCACGATTCCGTCCTTGTTCGTGTCGGCGCTGAGTTCCTTGCCGACGGCTTCGAGGAGCGCCTTGGTGAAGTAGGAGCGGCCGTTTTCCTCGAACGCGGGCTGCTGCTCGGTTCCGGCGGTGATCAGGACATGGGCGGCCCGCCCCCAGTTCTTGTAGATCGCGGAGGAATCGAAGTTGAGATCGGTTCCGCGCGAGGTGATCACGAATCCGCTGAAGCAGCAGTCGGTCATGATGAGGCGGTGAGAGGACTTGATGTGGAGGGCGAGGAATTTCGAGAGGTACCCCATGTCGAAGCCGGTCAGGTCGGACTTCGCCGCGTCGTACCCCGACAGCACGAGGTAGCCGTTCTGCCGGGCCAGCTTCTTCGTGTCGCCGTGCCCCGCGAAAAACAGGACGAAGTCCGTCCGGCTGTCGTCGGAATACTTCTGCGTTCCGGCGCCGACTTCCTGGATCGCGGTCGTCACCTGCTCCTTCGTCGGGTCGGCGAAGACGGGAAGCGCCTTGCCGTCCGCGTCCTTCGCGAGGTCGCGGCGGTCCACCAGGAGGCGCATGTGCTCCGGCTTGAAGCCGTAGCGTTCGCGCAGGAGGCAGTAGAACGCCGCGGCGTCCGGGACGGAGCCTTCGAGCTGCTGGAAGCCGGTCCCTTGCGAGGCGCCGACGCCGATGATCACGGCGAAACCGTCCGTGTTCACGCCGTCCGCGCGGCACTTCGCGACTTCCTCGACCGACGCGATCGAACCGCGGGACACGGGGCCCGGCTCCTTGTCGCCGGCTGCGACGACGGGACCGGCGCCCTGCTCCTTCGGCTCACCCCGCTTCCAGAAGGGCGCGGTGGCGAGAACGACGACGAGCAGCGCCCCGGTGGACGCGATCGCGAGCGTCTTGCCGCGCGAGCCTGACGGCGCTGCGGACCGCGCGTTGAGCCATGTCCGGGCGATTCGCAGGACTTCCGTGTCGGCAAGTCTTGTTCCAGCCCTCGGCGCGGCGACGAGCGTGTAGGTAAAAGGAGCCCCGTCAAACCACGGGTCGGCGGCGGCCGGGGCCCCACCCAGCGCCAATTCTGCCTGCTGCAGCCGTTCCGAGAGCGGCTTCAGAGGGAGGCGCTGGGCGGGGTCGGTCGAGAAAACCCAGTTTTTTTTCTCGAAGCGGACCGCGAGAAAGAGGCAGGCGCCGGAGGGCGAGCCGTTGTCCTGCCGGGCCCACGACTTGAACAGAATGCTGCGCGGACAGTCGAGATACAGCGCCGGCGCTTCCGCCGGACCGCCCGGGATGGACACCTTCCAGCGCTGGCCACGCTGAACATCCGTGAGAAATACGTCGCGGTCGGACCGGAGGTACGCCATTTCGCGCGAGAACTCCGGGTTTCCGGCAAGGAAAGAGCTGCCGGACGGATCGATGCCCGCTTCCGCGGCTGCGAAAATCGCCCGGGCGAGGCGGGCCCACGAAGCGAGAAAGTTCTCTCCTGCGCTGCCGTCCTGGTAACAGATGCCCGTGACGTTGAGCATCGCCAGATACACGCCCTCCAGCGACGCCTCGAGCGAAACCGTCCCCGGCCGGAGACCTTCCCGGCAGACGGCCGCGTACTGGGCGAATCGCTCGATCCCCTGCGGCAGCTTCTCGCCCTTCGCCGACCGGACCAGGATTTCCGCGGCCAGCATGTCGTCGAGAACGGGAACGCCCTGCACCACGAGCGAAGCCGGCTCACCTGCCCCGCACGGAAATCCCTTCGCCCCTTCCCGAAGCGCCGTCAGCGCGGCCTGTCTCTGCTTTCTGCCGTCCGACGCGCGCGGAGCGAGCAGCACTTCTCCGTCACCAGGCGTCCGGCAGGGTTCTCCCGCTGTCTGTCCGAGGATGATCTTCATGTGTTGGCCCTCCTGCAGGTCCGACCTGAAACAGCGGGACGACACGGCGCTAGTTCGTGCGGACTTCGTACTTGTTGAAGACCTTGCCGAGATTGTGGACCTCGATCCTGTAGATCATGGGCCGCGTCGGCCTCCAGGTGAGGTAGCACCGATCGGATCCGTCCACGCACTTGCCGATCAGGTTCCCGTCGCTGTCATAGACGTACATGTCGAGGTCGGAATCCCCGTCCCCGATGACGGACACCTCGGCCATTTCGCCCGCGTTGAACCCGATCTCGTACTTGTCCTTCGTGCGGCCCCGGAGCGAGCCGACACCGAACTTGGGTCCCTGCGTGGCGCCCATCGATCTCACGCCCTGCTTGCCGATGGAGTCGATGGCGGCGAGCGCCGCCGCGTTGCCTTCGGCGGCCTTCCTCGCCTCGTCCAGAAGGGAAGCGGGATCGCAGTATTGCGCGGTCTTCGGCGTGGCGTCGATCGGCTCCCCGCCCTGCGTCGTCATCTTCACGCCCTTCATAGGCGTCTCGTTCACAGACTTCAGGATCTCGCCGGCGAGCGCCAGCGCCGCCGGGTGGTTGTGCGCGCGCGCCCATTCCCGTAGCGACGAGGAAAGGGTGGCATCCAGAACCGCGCTTCGGGCGGCGCCGCCTTCGCCGATGCTCTTTTCTTCGGGCTGTAAGTCCTGGACGTTTCCGCCGTCCTTCTCCGGACCTCCACATCCGGACGTCAGGATCAGGCCGGCCGCGATCACCATACCGCCGAGTGTTCTTCCGATCATGGCTTGAGCTCCTTAGGTCGATTTCGAATCCGGGGGACCGCCGTTCCCTCGCCCCCAGCTTACCCAGTGAACGCCGACTCCGTCCCGCTCTGGAACCCTGACGATCCCCGGCCCCGGGAATTACACAGTTTTCGCCTTTAAGCTACCCTCCCGCCCCATGCCCCCGCCCCCGAGACGCCAGAAGCGTTCACTCTTGAACACCGGCGGGGAGGTCGCACTCTGGGGGGATCCGGCGCTGGCAGCGAAGCTTGCCGAGTGCCTCGCCGTCGACCCCGAACTGCGGCTCCCCTTCACACACGGGTTTCACACCTATCCGGCGCGCATGCACCCGCACACCGCAGAGCGCGCGATCGCCCTCTTCGGAGGAAAGTCGGGCGCCGTGCTGGACCTGTTCGTAGGAAGCGGAACGGTCGCGCTGGAAGCGGTCCGCGCGGGACGTCCCTTCACCGGCGTCGACATCGGCGCCGTGGCGCTCGAAATTGCCTGGGCCCGGACCAGGGTTTTCCGCGGCGGCGAAGAGCGGCTGGTCGATCGCGAGGGATTCGAGATCGCGAAGCGCGCCGCGCGATTCGACCTGCGCGACATGCCCATGCCGGACTGGGGGACCGAAGTCGAAAGCTGGTTCAGCCCGCACACGCTTCGCGAAATCGCGCTCGTTCTCGACCTGATCGAGGCGGTGAAGCGCGAGGACCTGCGGCGAGTACTCAGAGTCGTACTTTCGTCCGTCGTGATCCGGCTTTCGAAGCAGGCCTCCGACTCGGTGACCGTCGTCGACCGCGACTGGAAGCCGTGGCCGCCGAGGGCGACGTACCGGCTGTTCTCGGAGAAGTGCAAGGAGACGGCGCAGAGCCTGGGGCTGCTCGCGCAGGACATGCGGGATCGGGGCGTGAAACCGGTAGAGCCCGAATTCTGGCTTGAGGACGCGCGCGTCGTGAAACTGCCGAAAGGTGCGTTCGCGATCGGCGTGTCGTCGCCCCCGTACCCCGGGACGTACGATTACGTCTTCCACCACTTCCTGCGCTATCCGCTGTTCGGCGAGGACCCCGGTTTCGCGAGGGCCAACGAAATCGGCGCGCGGCGCGAATTCAAGAAGGGCGGGGACGCGCTGAAGAAGTACGAATCGGACATGACGCAGTGCGTCAAGAACGCGCTCGACGCCCTGGCCCCCGGCGCTCCGCTTCTCCTCCTCATCGGCGACGGACGATTCGGCACGCGCGACGTCCCCGCGGCGGACCTCGTCCGCGACATCGCCAACCGCCTCGGCGCCCGCGTCCCGGCCGGGGCTTCCCAGCAACGCACCGAATGGTCGTTCGGGGCGCGGGCAGGGAAGAAGGCTGAGCACTTCATCCTGGTGACCAGAGGCTGAACCTGTTTTGGAGTTCTCCTTTCCGATTGCTCCGCCCCCCTCCGCTTCGCACAATGGCCATCCCACTCACGGGGAATGCGCGCCACCCCGCGCGCGTTCAGGAACAAGTGTCAGGGGGCTGTTTCGAGGAGGGAAGAATGACCTGTCGAATGCTGGCGGCCGCGGTGATGGCGGCCTCGCTCGTCGCGGGCGCGGCCCGCGCGGAGGAGCCGCAGGAGTCGGAGCTCGCGGGAGAACACGAGAGAGAGATCTTCTGCGTCGCGTGGAGCCCGGACGGGACGATGCTGGCGTCCTCCGGAGACGACAGCGCGATCGTCGTCTGGGACCCGAAAGCGGAGACGCGCAAGTTCCGGCTCGATGGGCGCGAGGGTTCGGTCTGTGCGGTCGCCTGGAGCGCGGACAGCAAGTTCCTCGCGAGCGCCGATGCGCACGGTCCGATCCGCGTCTGGGACATCGGGCGGCGGAGGCAGGCTCGCGAAATCGAGGGACACGAGGACGGATGTCTCGGCGTCGCGTGGCGCGGCGACGTGATCGCAAGCACCGGCAGAGACGGAATGCTCAAGCTGACGGACTCCAGGAACGGTTCGGAACTCCGTCGCTGGAAGATGAAAGGTGAGCCGTGGGGTTGCGCGCTCAGCCCCGACGGGTCGAAGGCTGCCGTCGTCGACGAGCAGGGCGGCGTGGGAGTCTACGACGCGCTCGGCGGAAAGATCCTCCATTCGCTGCGCGGCCACACGGACCAGGTGCGGGGCGTCGCGTTCAGCCCGAACGGGAAGAGCCTCGCAACGGCGAGTTTCGACGGCACCGTGCGCCTGTGGGACCTGGACAGCGGTCGCGCGCTTCAGATATTGAAGGTCGCCGACGTGCGCGTCTGCGGCGTGGCATTCAGGCCGGACGGCAAGTGGCTGGCGACGGGAAGCCACGACGGCAGCGTCAAGGTGTACGAAGTAGCTTCAGGAAACATCGTGCACGACTTCGACGGCCGTAACGAGAATTTTCAGGCCGCTGCGTGGAGCCCGGACGGAAAAGTCCTGGCGGCGGCCGGCGGCGACAGGAAAGTGCATCTCTTCTCGTTCGAGCGGGTGGGGCGTGTGATCGAACCGCCGCCGCGTCATGACCATCCTCCCCATGTGGATCCGCCGAAGCCGCCTCCGCCGGATCCTCCGAAGCCGGACAACCGCGACATCGCGCGGAAGCAGATCAAGGACCTCGATGCGGCGCTGAAGGGGTTCCAGTCCGACCACGGGTACCTGCCGCATTCCGTTAACGCCGGGATGGTGGTCGCGCTCTCCGGCGGCCGGCGCGATGTGCATTACCGCTTCGCCCGCGAAGAGCTGAACGCCCGGAACGAGGCAATCGACGTGTGGGGAAATCCGCTGATCTATCACTCGCCCGGCAGGAAGGGCTCGGCGTTCGACCTGTTCTCGTGCGGCCCGAACGGGAAGGACGAGTGCGGGGCGGGAGACGACATCGGGAACTGGTAGGTCCGGAAGTACATCAACCCCCGCGGGCATTGCGCTCGCGGGGGTTTTTTTTGAGCGTCGCAGAGTCGAAGCGGCGATCAGCTCAGGCTGCGCACTTCGTGAAGCGCGTACCTCCAGGTGACCTGAGGCATGTCCCTCGAGCCTCTATTCGCCCGCCGGCTTCTTCAGCTCTTCCTCCAGCATCGCCTCGCCCCCGCCCTTCACCAGCTTCCCCTCCGGGTTGATCAGGATCACCGTCGGGAACGAGTGGATGCCGAGCTTCCTGATTGTGTCGCCGGAAGCGTCGAGGAGGATCGGGAAGGGGAGCGACTTCCCGCCCCACTTGTCCCTGATGATCGGCTTCAGCTTCTCGTCGAGTTCCTCGAACGACTTCGCCCGTGCGTCGTGGAACGCGAGGATCTCAAAGCGATCGCGCTGGTCCTTGTGCTTCTCGTAGAACTCCATGAGGCGCGGCAGACTGCCGCCGGTGCACGGGCCTCACCAGAAACCCCAGAACTCGATGAGGACCCACTTGCCTCTGTAGCCTGCGGGCTGCGCGGTCTTCGCGACTCCGCGCGCATCGCTCAGCGTCCAGGCGGGGAATTCCTTGCCCATCAGCATCGCGAGCGCGGTCGGCGCTACCTTGAGAAGGCCGAGATCCAGCGTCTTGCCGGAGACCGCTTCGAATTTCTTCGAAAGCGAATCCATGTCCCGGTGGGAAATCCAGAAACTCCACGCGCCGGGAGGGAGCTTCGTCGACCACTTCAGATCCGTCGCGTGCAGATTACCCGCGCGCGCCGTTCCGAACTGCCACTGCAGCGAAGCGCCCGCCGGGCTGAGCGAAGCGTCGGTGCAGGCGAGCTCTCCCTTGACGGCTGCGAGCGGCGCCAGGCGGAGCGGCTGCGGTTTCGCGGCGTCCGCGACGACGGCGGCCGCGCCGCGCTCGCGGGCGGCGTCGAACGCGATCAGCGCGACCGGCGGGCGGTAGTACTTGAGATTGAGCGTGAACGTCCCGTCCTCGCCTGTCTTCACGCCGTCGTACGCCTTGACTTCCGCGCCGAGCTGCCAGTTGGTCCCGACCTCGACGCCCGCGACAGGTTTCCCGTCGGCGTCAGTCACAGTTCCGGTCAGCGTGGTGTCGGCGGAAGCGCAGACTGCGAGCGCGAGGCTCGCGATCGTCGCAAGGACGAAACGGGAATTCATGAATGCCTCCTTCATTGGCGGCGAACCGCCGCGGCCCGGTTTACGGACAGTACTTCTGCGCGATCCAGACGTGCATTTTCCCGATTTCGTTCACGACCGCGCGCCGGTGCGCCTCGGCTCCTTTCCAGTTGCTGTACGCCCCCGCGCTGACTTCCGCGCGCCGGTGCCCGGTGTTGTCGGTGTGGCCCTTCGGCTTGATCAGGACAATCGTGTCGTGCCACGCCTGCCCGCCGCCGATCAGCACGCGCGCCGCGGTGTTCCCCATGCTGAAATCCAGGACGTCCGCGCGAAGCACGAGGTCCGCCGAGTCAGGATCCATCACCACCTGGTATCCGTAATGAGTCAGCAGTTCTTCCGCCGACTTCTTGATTTCCGTTTCCGTTGCCGCCTTGTCCAGCTCGGCGTGGCAATTCGTGATCTTCGGCTGCTCGACAAACACTCTCCGTCCGCCGACGCGTTCAATGGGATTCCCGTACTTGATCGGACCGCATCCGGTCGCGGCCAGGGCGGCAAATGCGAAGAGCGCGGCAGCTGCGAATTTCACGATTTCCCCCTCCTATGAGAAGCGGCGCCGGGCGCCGGCTTCTGGTTCGGGGAGGAATCCTACCAGAATCGACTCGCGAACTTCAGAGACGGGCAAGGTGAAGTTCTTGCTACCGCTTCGCCGCCAGCACAAAAAAACCGCCCCGAATGAGGGGCGGAGACGAAGGGCGGAGGTGCGGTCACGGCCTGAACATCACGGGCACCTGACCACCACAGGCCGAACGGCAAAGCCACCAGCCAGTCACTTCCCGATCACCTTCTGACTGTGTCGCACAGGCCTCCTTTCATCCCCGTACACCCCGCACCATGCCGCCCGACTGACGCGCGTCGCCGACCGGGGGTACTTCAACGCCGACTCGCCCCGGACCGGACACGCGAGGGACGCGCGCCCCGACACCGGCTTCGCGGAGGCCGCTCGCGACCTGCGGAAGACTCCGCGAGACTTTCACGGCGTCCGAGGGAAGCGCTTCGAGGACCGGGCAGGACTGCCTCGCTTCTCGTCCCTGCTTCGGGTTCGCCTTGGGGAGCTTTTTCGCTCGCCTCGGGCTTGCCTCGGACCGTCTTACTACGGTGCAAGGTCCATGCCCGACGGGGAAGCGGTTAGCTCGCGTTTTGCGGGCCGAAGTGGCTGTTATTTCGCGGAGGGGTGGGGAAGGAGAGCCATCCTTTGCAGAGGCGACCTGCGACGCGCGCTTCAACGGCACCGCCCGCGCAGTTCGAGGTACTCCGGATCTTGACGCACCACGTCAAACGCCTTCTCCCCGTCCAGCCGCTTCCCCTCGTCGAACCCCAGCTCCATCGACTCCTTGAGCGCCTTCAGCGCCGACTTCGTCTTGCCCGAAGCGGCGCGCGCCCGCGCGTCGCGGTACAGCACGCCTCCGGAGCGGCGGACGGCGAGGCACCGTTTGCCGGCGTCGATCGAGGACTCCGCGTCACCGTGCTGCCACCAGAATTGCTGAAGCAGGCGCCAGATCCCCCACAGCCCCTCCCGCGCCTGCAGGCGCGCAGCCGAGCCCTCCGGCGCCTGGGCCGACGCGAGCGTCAGGAGCCCTGCCAGGCTCGCCACCACGTCCCCCGCCTCCTTCGGCGTCTTCACCGCAGCCGCGCGTGCTTTCAGATTTGCGAAGAGCTTCTTTGCGGCCTCCAGCTGGGCCTCCGGCAGGTCGGTGGAAAGGAAGGCCGTCTCAAGCGCCTCCATGGCCTCCGTGTACCGCCCCAGGAGGACCAGCGCCCCGGCAAGGTTCGGGTACGTCCGGTTGAAACCCGGCAGCTCCCGCCTCACCCGCTCGAAGAACTCGAGGGCGCGGGCGGGGTCGTCGTTCTCGAGGTAAGCGACCCCGAACTCCATCCAGTCCGCCGAGGTGAATTCCCTGGCCGGCTTTCGCGCGAACTGCTCGATCGCCAGCGCCGTGTTCCCGCAGGCGTATTCGCACCGCGCCGCCGACTGCAGCCACGACACTTCAACCTCCGAGCCGCGCTTCATCTGCCGGTAGAGCCGGAGGGCCTCGTGAGGCTTCTCCTCCTTTTCGCGAACCTCTCCCGCGAGTCCCAGGACCTGGTCCGGTTCGAGCAGCGCCCTGTTTTCATCGATCAGGGCGAGCGCGCGGTCGAAGCGCCTGAAGGCGGTCAGGACGGAAATCAGGCGCCAGACGGCGTTGGCGCGGTCCTCGCGGTCGCGCGCGGTCCGCACCCATTCCTCGCCGTAGACGATCGCCGAAGCTTCTTCCCCGCAGGCCTCGCACACGTAGGCCGCGGTAGCCAGCCAGACCGGATTCTGCCGGAGGCGCTCCACCGGGAGGCGGACCTTTTCCACCGCTTCCGCGTACAGTCCGCTTGACGCCAGCCCCTTCGCGAGCTCGAGGCGGAAGTGGACGGAGCCGGGGGCGAGTTCGGCGGCGCGCCGGCGCCACGGCAGGGCCTCCAGGGGGGGCATTTGCGCGTACTCCATGAGGTCGGCGCGGAGTTCGTGGAAGACGGGCGCGTACGGATTCAGCGCGATGCAGCGGTCCATTTCGACGATCGCATCCTCGAAGCGGAGCGCGAGATGCGCCATCATGGCCCGCCCCAGCGCCGCCTTCTCCGCCGCCACCCCGAGCTCCAGGACCCGCGTGAAATCCGCGACCGCCCGGTCTCGCAGCGCGGATTCCTCGGGCGTGAGCTCGCGCAGCTTCGTCATCTCCAGCCGCTCCAGTCCGAGGCGTTCCGGTCCCCGGACGCTCGCCGAAGAATTGCCCATGTCCCGCCGCGAGCTGAGCACGCGCCTCCAGAGCTGTTCCTGCAGAATGTCCCCGTGCTCGAACCAGGCCAGCGCGTGTTTCTGGTTGAGCGCGATCGCCTTCTCCAGCTCCGCAAGCGCCTGCGGGACTCGCGCCCGCCAGCGGTGAACGCGCCCCAGCTGGTAGTGCGCCTCGGCGTTTTCCGGCGCAATCGAGGCCGCTGCCGCGAGCCGTTCCTCCGCCCTGAAGATCAGCGGCCAGGCGCGCTGGTCCTCTCCCGCCACCCATGCCGCATCCCCCTGCTCAAACGCGGTCACCCCCTCCCGCAGCGCCACCTCGGCCCGCCGATCCCGCTCCGCGGCTTCCTCGAATCGCTTCCGCGCGTCCTCGGAACCTCGCCTCGCCTGGACGGCCAGCACCAGGCCGACGACAGCCAGGACGAGCAGGGAAGCGGCCGCCGCGAACGAAACGGCAGGGCGGCGGCGCACGGCGGAGAGGAAGCGTTCGCCGGCGCCCACCGGCCGCGCGAGGATCGGCTCGCCCGCGAGCCACCGCTTCAAGTCAGCCTCCATCTCCCCGGCCGACGCGTATCGTGCGGCCGGCGACTTGCGCATCGCCTTGAGGCAGATCGTCTCGAGGTCCGCATGCAGGCCCGTGCGCAGCCGCGATGGCGGGGCGGGTTCCTGGTCGATGACGGCTTTGGCGACCTCGGCGAGCGTCGATCCGGCGAAAGGCGGATGTCCGGTCAGCGTCTCGTAGAGAGTCGCGCCGAGCGACCAGACGTCCGTCGCCGCGGTCGCGTGGCGCCCGCGGCCGGCGGCCTGCTCGGGGCTCATGTACTGCGGCGTGCCGAAGACCTCCCCCGAGGCGGTCAGACCGGCTGCCGCGCCCGCGGCGTCGCGCGCGAGGCCGAAGTCCCCCAGCACCGTCCGATTCCCCGCGCCGAGCAGGATGTTGTGCGGCTTCACGTCCCGGTGCACCACCCCGGCCCGGTGCGCGTGTTCCAGCGCCCCCGCGACGTCCGCAGCGACCTGCGCCGCTTCGCGCGGCGGAAGCGGCCCTTCCTCCAGCACGCGCTGCCGCAGCGACCGACCCTCCACGTACTCCATCGTGAACCACATCTTTCCATCCGTGTGCCCGATGTCGTGCACGGGGATCAGCCCCGGGTGCGACCCGAGCCGCGCGAGCACGGCGGCTTCGCGACGGAAGCGCTCGATGTCGGTCGCGGTCGCGTCGCTTCCGGCCAGCAGCACTTTGAGCGCGACTTCGCGGCCGAGCTTCGGGTCGAGCGCGCGGTAGACGACGCCCATTCCGCCACGGCCCAGCTCGCGCAGGATGCGGTACTCCCCGAAGGTCGCCGGCGCCGCGGCCGGGGCCGACGCTCCCGCGCCGCCCGGCACGACCGTCCGGTC